>JAKAPB010000204.1 GCA_021823045.1 Actinomycetes bacterium
GAAACGGCCAGAACGTGGATCCTCTCCGGGCTTGGTCGCCCTCGTGCAGGGCCAGCACCCCATCGAGGTAAATCCCAGTTTGTAAAGTGGATGAGGTTGAATATTGTTAGCTAGCAAGTATCTGTCGAGATCGCTTTGCGACCAAAAGATCAAGGGGTTGATCCTGTATGTCGGCCCGGCTTCGACCATCTGTAGGTCTCTACGAGTTGACGAACTCGCCCTCGTTCGGGCGTTTAGGATAGCGTCGGTGCTGGTGTCGACCAGGTAGCCCTGAAGCGGGTCCACCTTGTTTATTTGACAACACTTCTCGGGCTCACAGAGGTAGAGACTTTCGGTTGTGGAGATAGCCGACAAGGTTCGAAATGTAATCTCCGGGTAACGCTGATCTAGTTCGGAGAATAGTTTTATCGTCTCGGGAAAGTGGTAGCCGGTATCGACAAAGAGTAATTCGCCCTCGAAGCCGACCTTAGCCGCCAGGTCTAGCAGAACTTGGCCGGAGATATTGAGTCCGGTGGACATTTTCAGATTTGGAAACTTATCGATCGCCCAAGTAATGCACTCAGTGGAGGTGTTCTCAAGCAATTTTGTCAATCTGGGCCCCTTGGTCGAGAAGGTCGAGCACGGCTTCGATCGAATCGTCGAGGGAAGTCTGCGCGGTATCTATGACTAGATCAGGATCGATTGGGGCTTCGTATGGATCGTCGTAGCCACTAAGGCCGCTGATCTCGCCGGCTAACGCTCGGCGGTAGAGTCCCTTTGTGTCCCGAGAAACTAGGACTTCGAGGTCTGCGTGTATATGGATTTCGAAGCTTTTCGGGCTCCGCGATAGAGCTTTGTCGCGAGATTCGCGATAGGGGCTAATTGCGGAGACGATGACTGTTACTGAGTTTCTCGACAAGAGGTGGGCGAGGTATCCCAACCGACTCACTTGGAGATCTCTATCTGCCTTCGAAAATCCAAGGTCAGGAGAGAGTTCATTGCGAATCTCATCACCGTCTAACACCTCGGCTGCAAGCCCCCGATCGTGGAGTACCTTTAGCACGCCCGAGGCAATTGTCGATTTTCCAGCGCCAGAAAGGCCGGTAAACCAAAGGACCGGCGCTTCAAGATCGTTTGCCATCGGCATATTTCTCCTTTTTTGCTATGGGGATTCTAGTAAAATTCTGGGTAGTATCAGGTATCGGATAGATAGATAAAAATAGTGATGTGTTACGACATAGCGAGATATCTTTTTAATGGATTTTCATCCTCGCTAGCTTGCTCTTTGCGAAAGTTTTAACTCTGCGAGTTGGTCACGAAGCTTGCGCTCCATTTCCAACCAATCGCAGCAGAGCGAGGATTGCCCCTGAGCCATCATCGCCTGGCGCATCTGCGCAATGCGCTCAAATACTAAAACGTCTGACGCTGTGATGGAGTCTGCAAGACGGTTGGCCAGGGATTTGGCGAAAGATGGCGATGCGCCCGAAGTGGAGACCGCAAGGGTAATACCCCGATGCGGTGTTCTCGTGGACACATGGAAGAAGTCGCAGGTTTCCTTCTCGTCGAGGGTATTCAGCAGGAATCCACAGACAGACTTCCATCGAAATAAGAACGAGTTGATTTTCGGGTTGCGATCAGTAGCGATAACAACCCGAGCTGAAAATAACGCCCGAAGTGTGGGCCGCTCTCTTTGAACTAGCCTGATACGTTCGTCATGTTGGACTTGTGTGTGGGCCGAATATTGGACGACTGTAGCCCCCTCATCCGCAAGCGATTCTGCCCTAGTTGTCGCCTCTTTGGAGCTTCCTACTACCAGGACTTTTTGACCTCGGAGCTGCAGGGAGACTATCATCCAGCTACCTCAATCTTACCTTGACGAAGCCTCGTCCTCCCTGCTGGTCTGAGGGAATCGATCAGCTCGCTTGACTGGCGGGTCACGAAGTCACCAAAAGACTCAGCTTCCGAGCGGTTGTCTCTGTATAGACCTAGGATCGGTGTCAGCGCGGCGACCAGTGATTGCTGATCAACATCCTTGGCGAATAGTTGACCCATGCGAGTACCTTGGCGATCTGCCCCAAGGTAGATGTCGTACGATCGCTTTGACCTACCTACGATCCCGATTTCTGCGAGGTAGGGCCTTGCACAGCCATTAGGGCAACCCGTCATTCGCACTTCGAACGACTGATCTGCCAGGCCGAGTTCCCCCAGATTTTCAGCTAGCTCGGTGAGGAATGTTGGAAGGAATCTTTCGGACTCTGCCAGGGCAAGTCCGCAAGTCGGGAGTGCTACGCAAGCGAATGATTCTCGAAAGATTCTCGGCTGAGTTTTGGGATCTAGTGCAGAGACGCCTTGAAGTGTTTTGAAGAAATCAACCCGGAGGTCGGAGGATATACCCTTGAATAAGAGATCTCCCTTTGCGGTTATCGCCAATTTCGGATTTGCCAGCTCAACAAGACGCCTGATCGTGGTGAGATACGGAAGATCGGGTGTATCCTTGATCCTCCCTGAAGGGAGTTTTATGCCGAAGTCAAATTGGTTGCTCGTTTCGTTGGTTACGCCGAGGTGATCGGTGGTTTCGCCAAAGACGTCTCTAGTAGCATTCCTAATTGCGATACCGCTTAGCGCTTCTACTTCCTGGCGCACTTTATCTACGCCCCAACGGTCGACTAAGTATTTGAACCTAGCGTGCGACCTGTCATGTCGGTCGCCGTTATCTCGTTGAATTGAGATTATCGCGTCGATGACACTTAGTAACTCTTTGCGATCGACCTCTCCGAGCAGGTCCGCCAACCTGGCGAAAGTTGATTCGTCAGCCGCCGACCTTCCCATTCCGCCGCCTACGTAGATCCTCACTTTGTTTGGATCGGTTTCGTCGATGACGACGCCGATGTCGGACGACAAGACGTCGGTGCAGTTGTCGGATGACAGCGCTAGCCCTATCTTAAACTTTCTTGGGAGCATCGTCGATCCATAAATTGACGCTTCGGGACTAGGGGCGTTGAGTATCTCGTTAGGGATTCTTTCCCCGTCAACCCATAATTCGAGGTAAGCATCAGACGGTGCCTTGTAGCGCAACGATATCACTTTTGCCAACTCGGGTAGCCGGACATTTTGCCCGTCACCTCGTGAGCTTGGGCAGGCAGTGACGTTCCTAACTACATCTCCGCAGCCGCCCCAGGTCGTCAAGAGGGTCTGGTTAATCTTCTTCAACAGATCCTCAATTTCGGACTTGGTAACGAAGTGGAATTGGATCCCCTGTCTGGTTGTCAGCCTGAGCATCGCATTGCCAAATTCTCCGGCCAAGCGATCAAGAGCTAAGTACTGCTCGGCACTTATCACTCCTCCGGCAAGGGCGACACGGATCATGCAGATATGTTCGATCTCCTGTTTTGCCCTTATTCTTTCCCTACGTAGGTCTCGATTGTCCTGCGTATAGATTCCATGGAACTTGAGGATCTGTTCATTCTCGGTAGAAAAGGACCCAAATCCATCGTTGAGCTCTTGAGCTATCGAGCCCCGCAGGCCGTTAGAAGACTCCTTGACGAGTTCTAAGGATGACTTCCCTAGTACGTTTCTCTGCTCGCCGGTTAGCGGCATCGCATCTCCAATTATCTCAATTCCCGACTAATATGATCAACTTTATAAACTATAGAAGTATCAGTTCGAGATCGGGCATCTCTCAAGGGACATGGAACGCTTTTTACGGTGATGAGCTGGACTTATGAGCGTGAAGAAAATGCGATCTTTGCTGGAGGTAGTGATTGAATGAGCTTGGGATGAGCCGGAATATCAACGATAGAAGGCCTCTGAAGCGATGGAAGGGTTTAGCAGCGTGGAGGTTTGCATACGAGCCATAAAGGGATAACAGATGGCGCTTTTCTAGGTTCTGAGAATTAGCAGGTGGGTGGTTCCTGCCGTTGGAGAAACTGCCTAGTTGTCGCCAGGATCCCTTTTTAGATCCGGAGAGGGCCGATCAGCGGATTCCGCCGTTCGAGTCGTTTCATGTTACAATTGTCACACTTGTTGGCGAACTGGGTGAGCATTTAATTGGCTTGAAGTGTGTGCTGAAAGGGTCTTTATTGACTAGGACTAGGAAAGTTGTTGGATCAGCTGCCTATAAGTCTTCAGTTTTGCCAGGTCCGTCGATAGGTGGGCAAGATCGGGTTTTGAGGGCAGCCAGAGACGAGTTTCTCACTTCAGCCGATATGAGTTTAGGTGTGCGCCAGCTAGTGATGGAGTCGTGGCAGAGGTCGCTAAGTGCTGGAGTGGACGCGGAGGGCCGGTATCTACCACCCGTCGAGGAAGACCGAGACGGCTTTTTGAACAGGCGTGACTCGCATCCACTTTCTGACCTCATGGGTATCATTAGGGGTCTGCTCGGTGATGTCAGTTCTGATTCCGAGAACCTTCTCGCAGTGACCGATGAGTCGGGTCGTCTGCTTTGGGTAGAGGGCTACACGAGTTCGTTGAGACAGGCGGCGACGATGAACTTTGTGGAGGGAGCTCTATGGGACGAAGAGCACGCCGGGACGAACGCCCCGGGCACGTCTTTGACAGTAGGTCACCCAGTGCAGATTCATCCGAATGAGCACTACAGCGACCCGGTTAGGTCCTGGGCGTGTGCAGCCGCGCCGATCAGAGATCCAGATTCTAATCTGTTGCTTGGCAGCATCGATTTGACCGGTAATGAGATGGTGGAGAGTCCGTACTGCTTGGCCCTTGTAAAGGCTGCTTCGGCCACCTGTGAAGCCGAAATCAAGTCCAGAAGAAATGAACTTGCGTCTAGGTTCGCGTCTA
>JAKAPB010000205.1 GCA_021823045.1 Actinomycetes bacterium
TTCCGATCTTAGATGTCCCGATAAACCACGGTAAGAGAAGCGAGGATTCCAATTGGCAACTGGGGAGGAGGTGGCATCTTATTCCATCCGGATTCTTCGAGCCAATCCCTTAGGATCTGCTTGTCAAACTGAAGCGGATTCCACAGCGCGACCGACGATGCCTCCCAAAATCTCGACGAATCTGGGGTCAATACTTCATCGCAAAGTGCAATCTCACCGTCGATGACTCCGAATTCAAACTTCGTGTCAGCTAGTACAATTCCGGCGCCAAAACATGCGGCCTCCGCCTTCAAGAAGAGTTCCTTGGAGAGCCTCTCCAGCTCGTCGCCCACTTCATGACCGACTAGGTCATAGACCTCAAGCATCGACAGCGGTTCATCGTGACCACTCTCCGCCTTCGACGTCGGTGTAAACACTGGCTCGGAAAGTCTGGATCCGAGGCGAAGACCGGGTGGTTGCTCGATACCAAATAGCTTCTTAGTCTGTTGATAATCCTTCAGCCCTGAGCCCGCCAGATATCCCCGAACGACACATTCCACCGGGAACATTTCCGCACGCCGAACGAACGACGTCCTTCCGACCCAGGCTGACGGAAAGTCCGGCTGAGACTCGATCTCACGCTTGATCTCTTCCTTAGGGTAATTCTGGGACTTGACTTGACCGGAGAACCGCTCAAACCAAAAGCTGCTCATTGCTGATAAAACCCGCCCCTTGTCGAGCACCCCGTCGGACATCACTACGTCAAAGGCAGAAATCCGATCCGTCGCTACTATCAACAAAAGGTCGGCGATGTCCATATGGGTATAGGTATCCCTGACCTTGCCGACATGGTTGAGAAGTAAACCCGCTGGGTTCATATCCGTTCCTCGATCCCATCTAACTCTAAAAAGACCGATCCGACGTTCTTGAGCGCCCGCTTTGGCTCCATGACCCTATCGAGCACATCCCTGGAGAGTTTCATCTCCGGATCAAGCAAGAGGAGTTCCTTGAAGTCTGACTTCGACTCCCATGCCGCCATTGCATTTCGCTGGGTGATCCTATATGCCTCATCCCTCGAATAGCCGGAGTCGACGAGGGCCAGGAGGACTGGTTGCGAGTAGACCAATCCGAAGGATCGCTTTAGGTTCTCCGTCATGTTGCCGGGGTAGACGACGAGGTCCCGAATTAGAGAGGTCGCCTTTTTGGTCATGTAATAGACGAGAGAAAATGCGTCTGGGAAGACCATCCGTTCTGCCGACGAGTGCGAAATATCCCTCTCGTGCCAAAGGGCTATGTTTTCAAAGGCGGGAATCAGATAGCCTCGCATGACCCTAGCCATTCCGCAGAGTCGTTCGGATAGGATTGGGTTCCTCTTATGCGGCATTGCAGAGGAGCCCTTCTGGCCGACCCTGAAAGCCTCCTCGGCTTCCCTGACTTCACTCCTTTGTAGATGCCTAATCTCGGTTGCGAAGGTCTCGATACTCGTAGCCAGTGAGACGATTGAATAGATCGCTTCTGCGTGACGATCACGGGCGAGGACTTGTGTCGCTGGAGCTGGTCTTAGGCCAAGTTTTTCCAGGACGATCTTCTCCACCCTCGGATCGATATTCGAGTAGGTTCCAACCGCTCCCGATAGCTTGCCGACCGACATCTGATCCTTTGCCCTCTTGATCCTGTTGATGTCCCTTTCAACTTGTAGTACCCACAGCGCTAGCTTCGCCCCAAAGGTCGTCGGCTCGGCATGAATCCCGTGGGTCCTCCCGACCATCTCGGTATCTCTGTGGGTCACCGCTTTGTCCCTGATCACCAGGCAAAGGTCTTTGGCTGCCCCTTCGACCAAGGATAAGGCGTTGGTGATCATCTTGGAAAGGGCGGTATCCACGACGTCGGAAGACGTGAGACCATAGTGGATCCACGCACCTTCTGGAAAACCGATCCTCTCCTGGGTAACGTCGACGAAGGCGGCAACGTCGTGATTGGTAATCTCTTCTCGTTCGATGACGTCTTCGACGAAACCATTATCGACCCTCGGCGCCCGCTCTCTAATCGCTCGGGCTTCCTCCTTAGGGATCACCCCGAGTTCGGCCCACGCCTCGTCTACAAGCAGCTCTATCTCTAACCAGATCGAAAACCGCTCGATATCAGAGAAGACTTCTGCCATCTCTTTTAGTTGGTACCTAGGAATCAAGAAACTAAACCTCACCGCCGCTATGAGCACCCTCAGATATCGCCCTTTGGCCGATATCCCGTCGATAGTGCATACCTTCAAATTCGATCACAGAAACCGCCCGGTAGGCGGCGTCCCTCGCCTCGCCAAGGGTCGCACCCATCGCCGTCACCGACAGGACCCTACCGCCGGAGGTAACGAGGGTGGAGTGGTTCGCTTTCTTGGTCCCGGCATGAAAAACGACGACACCTTCTTGGCTATTCGCCTCCTCGATGCCTTTTATCTCCATGCCATATTCTGGATTCTGCGGGTAACCACGGGAAGCCAACACTACGGTCAATGCGGCCTTTTTATCTATTACGACCGGGGATTCAATCCGGCCCGAAGCCGCCTCGACCATCAGTTGTCCGAGGTCTGAATTGATCCTCGGTAGGACAACCTGTGCTTCTGGGTCCCCAAAGCGTACGTTATATTCGACGAGCTTCGGACCCTGGCTAGTCATCATCAGCCCTGCGTAGAGGACTCCCCTGTATTCGATACCACGCTTTTTAAGCTCGGCTAGCGTCGGATAGATTGCCTTTTGCATTACTTCTTCGACGACCCTTTGATCAGCCCAGGGAACCGGAGAGTGCGCCCCCATTCCCCCGGTGTTCTCCCCTAAGTCATCGTCATAGACCCTCTTGAAGTCCGTCGCAACCGGCAACGCTACGGCCGAGGTTCCGTCCGTGACGACGAGCATCGAGACCTCCGGTCCGACCATCGCCTCTTCGATCACTACCCTCCTACCGGAATCCCCAAAGCTCGTCCCAGATAACTTGAGCCTCACGTCTTCGATCGCTTCGTCGAGGTCGGAGGTCACCTTGACCCCTTTGCCCGCCGCCAGCCCATCGGTCTTTATTACATAGGGACCGGGATAGCCCGACAAATGCGCCTTGGCAGCTAAAAAATCGCTAAATACCCAGAACTGAGCGGTTGGGACTTTGGCGTCTTGTAGCACCTGCTTCATGAAGGCTTTCGACCCCTCCAAGGCTGCTCCGTCTCGGCCCGGGCCAAAGACCGACTTTCCATCGGCCCTCAACTTGTCTGCGAGTCCGGCGACAAGCGGCACTTCAGGGCCGATGACGTAGAGATCTGCATCGATCGACCCTGGGTCTTTGTCGGTTACTTTGCAGATCGTCTCGATCCCCGGATTACCCGGCGTAGCGATTACCTCGTGATGTCTGATCAGCGAGGCAACGATTGCGTGTTCTCGGGCACCCGAACCTACGACGACTATGCGCACGTCACATCCTCACGAGCTGGTCTCGACCGGGTCCAGTCCCTACGTATCCGACGTGGACCGATGATCGCTCCTCAATCAGTGCGATAAACGCCCTCGCCTCTTTTGGTAACTTGTCCACCTCGGTGATCTCGGTGGTGTCGCACTGCCATCCAGGGAGTTCTTCATAGACCGGCTTGACCTTGTGGAAGGTGCTCTGATGGTAGGGCAAAGTATCGAATCGATCTCCGTCCAATTCGTATGCGACGCAGACCCAGACGCTCTCAAGCGGATCGAGGACATCGAGCTTCGTAATTGCGAGTTCTGACAGTGAATTGATCCTCGCCGCCTGGCCCATAAGGACCAGGTCGAACCAGCCCGTCCTCCTCTTCCTCCCGGTGTTAGTTCCGTACTCGTGCCCTCGATCGACGAGTAGGTCGCCGACTTTGTCGGTCAATTCGGTGGGAAATGGCCCCGATCCGACCCTAGTTAGATAGGCCTTGGCAACGCCTATCACCGCGTCGATTTGTCTTGGACCGAGGCCCGAGCCGGTGCAAGCGCCACCGGCGGTCGGATTGGACGAGGTCACAAAGGGATAGGTTCCATGGTCTAGATCCAAGAAGGTCGCCTGTGCACCCTCTAGGAGAATGTTCTTGCCACTTGCGTAGCTCTGCTGCAAAAAGCCGACGGTATCTGCGATCATCGGGGAGATCTTCGGCGCATAGGTACCTAGGTAGTCACTTACCACCTTATCCAGGGAGATTGGGAGTCGGTTGTAGACCTTCGCTAGGATAGCGTTTTTCTCCTTCAAGACAACCTCGAGCTTTTGGATGAAGATCTTCTCGTCTAAAAGATCCTGGATACGCAGTCCGATACGGGATGCCTTATCCGCATACGCGGGACCGATGCCCCGCTTTGTCGTCCCGAGCTTATTTTTGCCCAAGAAGCGTTCCGTCATCCGATCCAACTCGAGGTGGTAGGGCATGATCATATGAGCGGAACCCGATACGATCAGCTTCTCGGTCGAAACACCCCTTTTCCCCACGGCTTCTATCTCGGCAAGGAGGACCGACGGATCGATCACGACCCCGTTCCCGATCACAGGGGTGACCGTGTCATAGAGTATGCCGGACGGCAAAAGCTGTAGAGCAAAGCTCTCACCCTCCACGACGATCGTATGGCCGGCGTTATGGCCACCTTGATAACGCACTACTGCGTCCATCTCCGCGCCCAACAGATCGGTTACCTTACCTTTGCCCTCGTCACCCCATTGGGTTCCGAGCACGACTGTGGCTGGCAATTCTGCCTCCCGTTTCAAGCCCCACTAAGTGTGCGCC
>JAKAPB010000206.1 GCA_021823045.1 Actinomycetes bacterium
TGAGTTTCACTCTTACCAAGTACCCGGTGTATATGGCTTCGCTCAATCTGGCTTTGGGACATCGTTACTAGTCTACCTAAAGAGAAGTATGAAGTCATAGCCCGAGCTAATTAAGTGCTAGGAGAATCAAGTTGGCAACCGAGTTAGATCCCCAGATAGTCGAGCGGCTGAAGGGGGTGATGGAACCAGATTTCAGGGCGAGCATCGTTGATCTAAAGATGGTCACCAAAGCGAGTAGTTCGCGCAATAAGGCGCAGATCGAACTTGCGACCCTCGCTCCGTTGCCAGAGTACGCCAATGAGTTGGAGGGGCTCGTGGTGAATGCGCTAAAGGGTGACTACAAAGATGTCAAAGTAAGGATTCAACCTGGCAGCGCTAGCGCCTTAGAGGAGATCGCCGAGGCGCTCGTAGCGATAGAAGGCACCGCAGCAGCGGCGGCGAGGCTCGAGAGGAAGCCTCCATTTAGCGCTGGGAACTCACCGACAAGGGTCATCGGAATTTCTTCGGCCAAGGGTGGCGTCGGAAAGTCATCGGTGACCGTGAATCTAGCAGTCTCCCTGGCGAAGATGGGTTATGAAGTTGGCCTTTTGGACGCGGACGTCTACGGATTTTCGATCCCGGCAATGCTGGGAATTGAACGCAAGCCGCAGCTAATCGGGAATCTCATGGTGCCACCGGTTGGATTTGGAGTCAAGGTCATGTCAGTTGGATTCTTCGTTTCCGACGATACCCCTGTGATCTGGCGCGGCCCAATGCTGCACAAGACGCTCGAGCAATTCATAGTGGACGTATTCTGGGGGAAGATCGACTATCTCCTTATCGATATGCCACCTGGGACGGGAGACGTCGCGCTCTCCTTGGGCGAATACCTACCTAAGTCGGAAGTCTTTGTCGTGACTACCCCCCAGCTCGCCGCAGAACGCGTCGCTCAGAGGAGCGCCTTGGCCGCTCGAAAGTTAAAACTTCCGGTGCGGGGGGTCATAGAGAATATGAGTTATTTCGTCGGTGATGACCAAAAGAAGTATGAAATCTTCGGCTCCGGTGGAGGACAAGCTCTTGCCGAGAGCCTTGCCGTACCGCTAGTTGGAAAAATTCCTTTATCGGTGACCCTCAGGGAGGGCGGCGATACTGGGGTTCCCCAGAACTCTGGTCAAGGCACAAAGGACTTCCTTGACCTGGCGCAGAGGATCGTGGATATGGGTCCAGCGCGTCGCTACAGAAGCGAACTGAAGATTAACTAGCACCTGGCGCAACTGAACCTATCATAAGAATTAGAAATAATTCTCCCTGAAAGTAGTTGCTGACGGTATGGGTGTAAGTGGCGACATTCCGAAAGGCCTGTCCGAGATGGCTCCAAAGTCTGCCGTGGGGTCAAACTTGGCCAGGCGATCGGTTCTCATCGGGCTAGGCGTAGCCGTTTCGTCCCTTTTTATCGGGGCACCCGTAGAGAACTTAATTAGCAACGGCGCCTCCGCTATCGGTGCTGGATCGTTGACGTCTTTTCTCCCTGGCGGCGGATTTCGGTATTACACCGTCACCGGGGGCTATCCGCTAATCGACATAGCGAGCTACAGATTGAAGATTTCTGGGCTCGTCGATGCCGTGAACAGTTACGGTTTCGACGAGCTTTCGAAGCTCAATCAGGTGGAGCTCATCGACAATTTTCAATGCGTTACCGGTTGGGTGGTTAAGGGTGTTCGATGGAAAGGGGTGCCTCTAGCGGATCTAATTGAGATGGCCCGACCCTCCAAAGATGCCAAAGCGGTCAACTTCTACTCAGCGGACAATGTCTACAGCGAATCCCTTAGTTTGGCCCAGGTGAAAAGGCTCGGAGTATTGGTGGCGACCTCTATGGATAGCAAGCCCCTTTCCCAGGCGCATGGTGGACCGGTCAGGCTTTTTGTGCCGAAGATGTTTGGTTATAAGTCGATCAAGTGGCTCAACGAGATCGAGGTTTCGTCTTCTCAGGTAATTGGCTACTGGGAACAGAATGGCTACCCACAAGATGCATATATTGCCAACTATCAAGGGCTATAGCAGAGATGGATCTTGCGGAAGACCGAGGGGGCAATGGCCAATCGACAGCCGGTTTTACGCCTAGGTTCATTCTCTCTGAGAGGTTGATTCACTGGAGTGTTGCGGTGTGTTTTGTCACTCTCTTATTGACCGGATCCCTTCTGTACTTTCCAGCGCTAGCACCAGTAGTCGGCGACAGAGCATTAATTGTCGAAGTACATATTTATGCGGGCTTCTTGGTCCTTCTTCCGCTTCTGCTTGCGATGATCTATTCCCCGTCCTATTCAGATCTGAGGTTACGCCTCATGGAACTCGGGTCCTGGAGCGGATCCGATAGAGATTGGTTGAAGCGACCCATAAAAGTCGACAGACCGATCAATGGCCGATTTAACGCTGGACAAAAGCTCAACGGAGCGTTCTTTTTGTCCTCTCTTATTGCGATGTGTTTGACCGGACTAGTAATGGGACTGTACATACCGGTGCCCCTTTCCGCTAGACAGGGCGCGACATTTCTCCACGACATAGGCTTTTATCTAATGACCATCGTTTTTCTGGGCCATATCTTTATGGTGATTCGCCATCGTGGTTCATTTTCGGAGATGACATTTGGCAAGGAATCTCCTAAGTTGGAACATAAGGTGGCAAAGCGCTAGTGGATGATTAGCTTTGTCGCTAGGTATTGGAGGCTTCATCTTTGAGGCCAGTTTAGATTGGGCACATAGGGGGCCATAGTGGATATCCGTCTGGGAATCTCTGAATCGCCGAAAGAACTAGTACTCGAAGCGCCCGAAGGCGAGACGCAGGAGAATATCGAGAAGCTGGTAGAGGAGGCTATGTCTAAGGACGGCTCTATCCTCTGGTTGACCGATAAGAAGGGGAAGAGGGTTGGAGTTCCCTCGGCCAAGATCGCATACGTCGAGCTCGGTCCGCCGAAAGAAGAGCGTAGGGTCGGTTTCGGGGCGCTGTGAGCGCTAAGGCAGCTTCTGGAATCGAGGCGCTTCTCTCAAAGCGTCTGATATTCGTCACCGGAAAGGGCGGCGTGGGAAAGTCCACGATTGCCGCCTCTTTGGCCTGGCTTGCTTCGCAACGAAAGATGTCGACTCTGCTTTGCCAGGTCGATGCAAAGGGTGATCTCCAGCGGATGTTTGGCCGAAATGCTATCGGCTTCAAGCCGGAACTCGTCCGACCAAACCTCTGGGCGATGTCGATGGATACCGAGGCGGCGCTGAACGAGTATCTCAAGATCTACCTGAGGCTTCCGGTTCTTCCTAGGTTAGGACCGCTAGCCAGGGCCTTCGATTTTGTAGCTAACGCAGCTCCCGGGGTTAGGGAGATTCTCGTCGTCGGAAAGCTCTGCTGGGAGGTGAGGGAGAGCCATTACGACATAGTTATCGTGGACTCTACGGCCTCGGGGCATATAGTCTCGCAGCTCGCCTCGCCTAAAGGGGTCGGCGAGCTCTTTAGGGTAGGGATGGTGGTCGACCAGACCGCCTGGATGTCGGACATACTCCGGGATCCAAAGATTACTGGGGTAGTCCTCGTATCTACCGCAGAAGAGACTCCGGTGCAGGAGTCGATCGAACTGGCGGAGCGCCTTAGTGCCCAGACGGAAGTCTCTCTGGCGTTGGTCGTGGCAAATAGGGTCTATCCTCAAGTCTTTTCTAAGACCGAAATGGAGCTCTTCAACTGGCTAGCCGATGGCAAGGGCTCAGGGATCGCCGCTAAGGCCCTTGGTAAGGGGTGGTCTGGCCTGATCGGAGCGAGCGAGCTGTGGAACGCTATGGCCGAAACTAACTGTCGATACGTCGACTTGCTCAAGGAGAAAGTGGCGAAGAGTTCGCCGCTAGTCGAGGTGGCTGAGGTCATTTCCCTTCCTGCTGGCCTAGGTCTTATTGCAGAGGTCGCCGAGTCGATCGAAGCAGGTTTGGCCTAAATGGCTGAGTCTCTTGGTTCGAAGCTGAAAGAGAAGAGCGTGATTTTCTGCGCTGGGGCGGGTGGGGTAGGCAAGACGACGATAGCTGCGAGCCTCGCTCTTAGCTTGGCGGTCCATGAGAAGAAGTCTGTGCTCGTGATAACGGTCGACCCAGCGAAGCGCCTAGCGGGGGCGCTGGGACTTCGCGAACTGGGCAACGAACCGATTGAGGTCGACCTTTCGGGGATAGCGGGCCATAATGGGAGGCTATACGCTGCGATGGTCGACATGAAGGAGTCCTGGGATCAGATCGTGCAGAGCTGCGCAGACTCCGACGCCCAGGAGCGGATTTTTGCCAATCCGATCTACCAAAACATCTCATCACAGTTCGTTCAGAGCCACGACTACATCGCAGTCGAGGTGCTTTACGATCTCTACCGCAGGGGGGATTTCGACCTTATCGTTGTCGATACCCCTCCATCGAGAAACGCTATCGACTTCCTTGATGCACCGAAACGGATGGAAGAGTTCTTCTCATCGAAGCTTCTTCGATGGCTGACCATGCCCTATCGCTCGAAAGTCTTCGTTTCAGCTTTTAAGCCATTTAACGCCGTGGCTGAGAAGATACTAGGGAGCGCTTTTTTGGCCGAACTCGGTGAGTTTTTCGTCGATTTCCAGAGTATGCAGGATGGGTTTTTGGAGCGAGCGAGGACCGTCTCCAAACTGATCAATTCTGACCAGGCTACCTTTATTGTTATTTCCACCGCTTCAGAAGCACCGATCAACGAGGCATCATACTTTATCACCG
>JAKAPB010000207.1 GCA_021823045.1 Actinomycetes bacterium
ATCCGACAAAGTGTCGGGCAAGTTGTCGGACAAAGGGTCGATCGGCTCGGTTGTCGGAGCTAAGCCAACGGAGGGGGCCCAATGAGCGCCGAATTGACCCCTGGTTTGTCGCCTTCGGTGCTGGAGATTTCTGGACTCTGCAAGAGCTTTGGCGGAGTGAGTGTTCTCTCTGAATTCGATTTAAAGGTCGAGAGCGCCGAGAGGGTAGCGTTGGCGATCCTCGGCCAAAATGGCGCCGGTAAGACGACTTTGATGAACCTCGTCACCCGGCTGATTCCGTACGACAAGGGATCGATTGAGATATTTGGCCACAAGACGTCCCAGTTATCGGCTAAGGACCTTCCATCGGTTGGTGTTGCACGTACCTTCCAGACCCCACGTCTTTTGGTCGAGGAGACGACCTTGGACAACGTCATCCTGGGAGCACTGGCCCGCCAGGACGTCTCGGGTAGGGGGCGGGTGAAGAGGGCTAAAGAAGTGGCGAAGGAAGCCCTAGAGTTCGTCGGACTTTCGTCGGTCGCAAATCGTTACGTAAAGAGCCTTCCCTTTGGAAATCGAAAGGTCGTGGAACTCGCCAGGGCGTGGGCGATGGGACCAAAGGTAATGCTCCTCGACGAGCCGGCCGCCGGATTGAGCAACGACGAGGAGAAGGATCTGTGCAAAATTCTCGCCGCAATCAGGGATCAAGGAGTGGCTTTGATATTGATCGAACACCGTATGGGACTAGTGGCCGAGGTGGCGAAGAGCGTAGTGATGATGGACGCCGGCAAGGTGGTCTTCACGGGCACGCCTTCGGAAGCGCTTTCGAGCGAGGTGGTTCGAGAGAGGTACCTCGGAAGCGGTTTTGAGGCCACTTCGCTCCTCAACGGCCCCAAAGATGCACCCTTATTCCACTCGGAGTTGACATCAGAGCTGACACCGGAGATGACGAAGGAGGGTGAAAGAAGGTGAATTCCGCTAAGGGGTCCCTCGAGGTGGCAGAGGCTAAATCTGGAGATGGCCGGTCATCGTCTACAGTGTACGATTCTACTCAACCCGCCCTAGGGTGTACCGACATTGTCTTTAATTATGGGGTGCTGCGTGCCCTGAGGGGCGTGTCGTTGGAAGTTGGTGTCGGTAGCTCGGTTGGCGTGGTGGGAGTCAATGGAGCCGGGAAATCTACCCTTTTAGGGGTGCTTTCCGGCCACCTGTCCGCTAGCAGCGGCGGCCACTCAACTTTCGGCGTTGACCTACACGGCAGGGGACTACGGGACCATATGCGAAAAGGGGTGGTACTAGTACCCGAGGGCCGCCACGTGATAGGCAAGCTTTCGGTCTATGACAACCTACTGCTCGGGAGATCGTGCTTTGGCTTCAAGAAACCGGAGAAGTCCCTCCTCGATTTCGTATTCGAGGTCTTCCCTGAGGTCTACGGGAGGAGGGACTTGAAGGCCGGGGCGCTTAGTGGGGGTGAGCAGCAGATGCTCGCCATTGCCCGGGCCCTTCTGGCACAGCCGAGGATCCTCCTCTTAGACGAGCCTTCACAGGGTCTGGCTCCTAAGGTCCAAGAGAGGCTGGCCTCTTCCTTTGCCGCCCTTTTGAAGTCTGGCGTTACCATGCTGATAGTAGAGCAGAACCTCTCTTTTGCTAGGTCGTGCACAAGTTCGATCTACGCGCTAGCCCAGGGCGAGGTGAGGTTTCATGGTGATTGGGAGAGCTTCGCTTCCAAGGCCGACCTTCTCGAGGAGTACCTATAACCAGGGTGAAATTGCCAGGGTGAAATTGCCAGGGTGACATTGCCAGGGTGACATTGCCAGGGTGACATTGCCAGGGTAAAGGCCAAGGTCCCTCAGCTGGCTGGCCCACCGTTAGGCCTCTGAGTTCGTGGACCTTCCCAGAACGATTCGAAGGGCCGTCCTGATAGTGGTCGGCTCTCGTTCTGGTATTGCGTGGGTCATCACGGTAATTGCAATCCTCGCACGATGTCTCGCTATCGCATACATCGCTTCGAGTGAATTGCGTTGCTGACAGGATTTTAGGAGGATCCGATGCTCGGTCTCGGACTGTAGGTCGATATGGGGCTTGTCTCTTAGCCATATCGAGCGATAGAGGCTACTTCTGTCCTGGAGTCGGTGGAGGTCTTGTAGTAGTAGGACCGGCGACTTAGACGAATGGATGTCGTGGAAGATGGCGTCTGCGGCCATCCAATCCTCCCTAGCGTCGTCCTCCGATGCGACCTGCATCACGCTGAGCATCTCCTCCATCCGCGCTAGATCGGACTCCTCAAGGTGGGGGACGGTTTCGTATGTGGCCAAAGCTGATAGCAGTATGCGCTGGGCCGAAACGGCCTCTAGGTCGTCGAGTCTAAAAGATGCAACCCTAGCCCTTCGATTCGGTTCTGCGAAAACCAGGCCCTCCTCCTGGAGCATGCGGAGGGCCTCTCTGAGTGGTGTCCTACTAACGCCGTACTGATCGGCTAACTTGCCCTGAGAAAGAATCGCCCCCTGCGGCAGGTTGCCAACCAGAATCTCGTGCCTAAGGTGCTGATGAACAGATGTCACTGCAGCCGGTTGTCCGAACTCGTATGAGGTGTCCGCATAAGGCTGGATACCATTTCTAGCGCTAGCGTCTGTTGTTTCAGTCATTCCACTTCTGATCTTTGAATCACGGTGACGATAAATATGCTGTTTATAGCTTAGACCTGGGAACAGTAGTAATGACGTGTAATTCAATACGAGCCACTGGCAAGGCCTTTAATTTGTTGCTCCTTTGGGTAATTAAGAGTTTGGGATCCAGTATTGGACTCGCGGGCTATGTGACACTGCATACTGAGTATCGGTCGACGACGAAGCCGATCTCCCTATTTCCGACCTTGTCGCATTGAGACGGTTTGTGCGCTCGATGGTAGCGACTCGAAGTCGAAGCGGTGGCCACGGCGTAATCATTCTTTTTAGTTCATAAAAAGGAGTCCAAAGGAGATAAGACCTTTGGGTAATTTTGTGGGGGCAGACAAAAAAGTGGGTATGTCGAGGTGCCAAGGGGCGGCACTAGCACCGTAGTGCGGTTTTCGACGAGACAAACTAGTTCAGGTACCATACCCCCGCGCAATAAGGTCATGGACGGCCCGGGTTCGGTAAAGATTTCAGCGGAGTTGTGAATCTCGTTCACTCGGCTATATCAGATCGTTCGATGTCAGTAAGCTTTGGATCCTCCCCGCTGCTAGGGCCAAGGACACTTTGCCCTACGCCCCATTCCGACGAGTCACACCGCAAGCATCCAAATGAGACTGGATGCGAGAGCGAGCCTCTCGGAAAGAGCGGGATAGAGCGACCAAAGCGTGTCGCATCCTCGGACTAAGCTGTATCCATGAGCGGAGGCGAGCGGCTTTATTTTGGTCGCATTATTAGAGAGGCCAGCGAGGATCGAGGGGCCCTTCTCTGTCAAGCCCGCCGCTACAGCGCTAATTCAGAAGTAGATGCAACTTTTAATGCGATCAATGCCAAAGGACATAGTGCCACAGGATGTGGAGAAATTCTGAACATTAACAGCCCGAAAGTACCCGTGAAGCGTCAAACACGGGAACTGGCTGGTTGACCCGTGCTTATTCCAGAAGGCCTTGTCCCTAGTCACGGGGATGATGTCGCTATAGAGATCAGAAACGAAAGACATGTCCTCAAGGTCAGCCAAAAAGAGCTGGCTGAAATAGTCGGATGCAGCCAAAGCGCACTTTCTAAGCTTGAAAGAGGAGCGCAAGGTATCGACTCGTCTCTCATCTGCAAGGTTGCCGAGGTCATGGATCTGAATTTGCTCGGCACCATTTCGCCCCCCAGAATCACCTCGGTGGCGGTAGGAATGAGAAGGTTGCTCCAAGAAGATCCACCAGATACATCTTTAGCGTTTCGAATCTTGAGTCGATTTACCGGCCAGTGGAGATCTCTTGCAAACGCTTCAGACAAGCTCGAAGCTGTCAGTACGCGACCGCTTTCTACTTCCGATCAGCGCTTTGACGCTTTGTTGGCTGGGTATGTCGAGCATCTTTGTGTAACTGACGAGATTCAAGCACCTGCCTGGGTCTATCTCAACGCCTACTACTTGGAGAGATTTTGGTGGAGGACACCGCTTGCAAGAATGAGAGCGATTGAAATGGCAGAGACACCTGGAGCTCTGAGCAACCGAAAAGTCTTTACGAGCGCGCGTTCTCTTGAGTCGGTATGACCGAAAGGCAGACACTTGATGCTGAGCGAATAAGAGAACTACTCGCTGAACTGGGGGAGGTGCTGGCGGGCGAGGGCATTTCAGGCCAGCTATACCTAGTAGGCGGGGGAGCTATAGCCCTCGCCTACAGCACTGACCGTGTTACTAGTGATCTAGACGCGGTTTTTGAGCCGAAGATGAAAATATATGAGGCGGCTCGCCACCTCGCGCAGAGGCATGGTCTATCAAGCGATTGGCTCAATGATGCAGTTAAAGGTCTACTACCATCCGGTACCGGCGCACCAAAAGAGGTTCTTTCTGTCCGGGGACTATCGGTTCTAGTCCCAGATCCAAAGACTCTCTTTGCGATGAAAGTTAGGGCCTCCCGAGCGGATCGCGATTTGGAAGATATACGTCTTTTGTACAAACTCGCTGGATTCTCCTCGGCCAGAGAAGCTCTCGATTATGTAGGCTCCGTTTTCCACGAAAGCCAGCTCGACGCTAGGTCGAAATTTGCACTGCTAGAAATGTTGGCAATTGAGGATGAGGCTGGGGG
>JAKAPB010000208.1 GCA_021823045.1 Actinomycetes bacterium
CTCGAAGGCAGGGGTCTCGAATGCCGATGCCGGTACACACGGGGAAGCGCAGATTCCGAAGAAGAAAGGGAGATCGGCCGATGCCTTGGCTAATTCGGTGACTCCCAATACCCCCATGACGTTAGCCAATTCATGGGGATCAGCTGCTACCGCTACGGTACCCAAAGGGAGTACGATCTTGACGAACTCGTCGACCCACAATTTGGTCGATTCGAGGTGCATGTGGGAATCTATGAAACCGGGAACTAGGAACTTATCGGTTACGTCGATTGTCACCTTGGAACTGCGATCTCCCCAACCCACGATCTTCGAGCCAAGGATTGCCAGGTCAGTACGGATGAACTCCTTTGTAGTGCTAGAGAACACTAGCCCACCCTTTAGAAGGAGGTCGCAAGTTGCGTCTCCTCGGGCGGCTTCGATTTCACCCTTTTGTCCGCGCGCTTTAGCCATAGCTAGAGGCTAGTTCGCAGAGCACCAGTGCCAGAACCGGTTAGGTCGTCGGCGATAATCCTAACCAGCAACGACTAGCGAGCCGCTAGGTGCGAGGCAACTCTCTTTTGAGCTGCCTTAGCCGAGAAGATGTCCCCACACTCTTCACATAGACCGCTTACAAGGCCTAGCCGCTCGAGGATAGCAAATACCTTGCATCCAACGCAGATCCCAAATGCGGACTCCAGTAGAGCGAATGCTCCAAGTATCCAGAGCAGGTCGAAGGCGACCGAATGAGCGCCAAAAAGGTATAAGGCGAGGGTGGCTAGTGAAAAGACCGAACCTATTGCCTGGGCGAAGCGTTTTGGTTTACCCGAGACCGTCTTTGGATCACCGAGACGAGGCGAAACGAACTTAGTGGCGATCTGACCTAGTGGAGAAAACCTGGGTCCTGCGGCTACTCTGGCGACAAAGCCATAGAGCAAGATGATCAAAAAGAGCGGTGAGTGGGAAACCTCGGCGAGCACTACCAGCGTTACAACTCCAGCGGCCACGGTCCTAGCAGCTTTCTCGTTGACGGTCTCTGGGAAGCTGAAGATCTGTTTAATAACCATAAAGACCATAATACCGATCAACTTAGTCAACAATTGCTTAATCGAGAAAAATACTCGAGACTTAGCCTTGTTAGCCAAGAGAGCGTCAGCAATGGCGTGCAAACCATCTGCCCTTTCAGCGACCCCTCCCCTATCTGAAGGAAGGGGTCTTTTGGCAGTTTGATAACTTACCCAGTCAGCCCGAAAAGGGTCCTCGGCAGCCCGAAAAAGGGCATTACGGGAGAATCAAAGGACGAAGTTAGAAATGGTTCAACAAGATAAATTAGAGAAATAGAAGAGAAAACTACGACCTGGGAAGTGTATGGGTGAAATGGCGTTGTAAATATTATTCACTTGCGTGAACTTATTTTTCGGAGTTTGGCAGGTTTGATGGGGGAGGTGCCGAATGAGAAAAGGTATCGGATTGGCTCTGCTGCCCTTGGGCGTACTAGCAGCCGCCTGTTCTTCGAGTTCCTCCAGCGCTAGCAACTCGACGGCTACGACGCTAGCCGCTAACTCCGTTTCGACGCCCATAACTCTGAGTCTTTTAAAGACGAAGAGTTATGGGGAGGTTTTGGGCTCATCGTCAGGGCAGGTCTACTACATGTTGACCTCCGACTCGCCCACCAAGTCGACCTGTTATTCCGCCTGTACCAGCGCTTGGCCCCCGGTGCCGTCTACGACCAAGGTTGCTGCGGGAGTGAGTGGCTCGCTGGTGTCCAAAATAACCAGAACCAACGGGTCTTCCCAGCTTGAGTATGCTGGCCACCCACTTTACACCTTCAGTAGCGATTTGAGTCAGAATGCCACCAATGGGGAAGGCGTTTACGCTTTCGGCGGTTACTGGTACGTACTTTCTGCATCGGGCCAACCGATAAAGGCGGCGGTGGGGGCGAGCCCATCGACTACTGCTGGAGGCTACTACTAGAGGCGTTGTTGGCTAGACGGTCATTGCGCTAATGGCTTTTTAGGTCCGTTTTAATCCGAAGTTGACGAGTCTGTGTTCGATCTCGTGAGCTGGTAGCGGTCTGCAAAATAGATATCCTTGGGCGAGTTCTGCGCCCAGATCCAAAAGATAGGAGGCTTCTGCTTCGGTTTCGATTCCTTCGGCTATTACTTTGAGCCCCAATCTATGTGCGAGGGATATCACAGCGCTCACTATCGCTTCGTGCTGCTGGGACTCTTGTATACCGGTGACAAAGGAGCGGTCTATCTTCAGAGTGTCTATCGGCAGGCGGTCGAGTTGGGCTAATGACGAATATCCGGTTCCAAAGTCATCGAGCGAAATATGGACTCCTATATCTTTTAGCGCCTGTAGTTTCGTGCTCACGGCATTTCCCTGCTCAAGCAGGACCGATTCGGTGATCTCCAGATAAAGGAGCCCTGGATCCAATCCAGATTCGCCCAGACATTGATGCACCATAGCAGTGAAATTCACGTCTCGCAACTGGACAACTGAAACGTTAACGGCCATGTGGGGAGGCGACGGATTCGTTTTGGAACTAGCCCAAAGAGCTCCTTGGAGGCATGCTTGACGCAACACAGACCGACCGAGGGGGATTATCAGGCCCGTCTGTTCCGCGAGCCCGATGAACTGATCTGGGGGTATCAAACCCCGCTCCGGATGGCGCCATCTTACGAGCGCTTCGAGGCCCTGCACATCCCTGCCAACTAGTGAGAGGATGGGCTGATAAAAGATCTCTAGCTGCCCCGCCTCTATTGCAATTCTTAATTCTTGCCGGGAGTTGAGGCGATCCAAGCTCCATGGGCGATCGTTAGGCTGGGCGTGCATCACGATTTCGGACCCGAGATCCTTTGCCCTATTCGAAGCGATAGCAGCGTCTCTGAGTAGTTCGGCGGGTTCGGTGAATGCGCTTGTCGTGGCAATGCCGATCGAAGCGGTTAGGTTGAGCTCGCTGCCATCGTCGAGTTTTATCGCCTCCGAGATGACCTGCTGGGCGATGCGCGCTAAGCCTTCTGCATCCGAGGGAACGAATATGTCTGGTGAGAAGATAGCGAATTCGTCCCCATTGATCCTTGCTACTGAGACGTTGTTTGGGAGCTGAGAAACCAGCCTATCTGCGACTATGCGTAGTATCGCGTCACCGATTTCGTGCCCGAGGCTTTGATTGATCCAGTTGAAGTCTTCGAGGTCGACATAGATGATTGAGTAGGTCCGACCCTCGGGAGCTTGCAGCATCGATTGACCAAGTCGATCTAAGAAGAGAACTCGATTAGGCAGATTGCACAGGGAATCCGTCAGAGCCTGGTTAATCAGCTGCCGTTCGAGCATGTTGCGCTCCGTGACGTCTTCGATACTTACCAGGATCGCCCGCATTCGCTTCCACAGGATCTCGTGGGCATTGACATTTACTTCTACTATTCGCCCGTTAGCTAGCCTGTGCCTCCAACCTTGGGTATTTCTCACCGTCCCTGGTCTTGTTTTTAGATATTCGATGATCAGCTTTCTATCCTCGTTCGGTCTGATATCGGCAATTGTCATCCTTCGAAACTCGTCATGGCTATAGCCGTAAAAGATCATCGCAGCATCATTTACTTCAAGAAAGGAGAGAGTTTCGGTATCAAAAATGTACATTGGCTGTGGGTTTGAGGAGAACAAAACGTTAAAGGTCTGATCTATATCTAAGGGCTCTACGGCATCCAATTCCGAGGAGTCGATCTTAGTGATATGCCCCATCAGTGCTATTGGCCTCTGGTCGCTTCCCTTGACCGCGCTGACTTTCGTCCAGCACGAAATGATTGAAGAGTCGGGCCGAAGGTATCTTTTGTGAATCACGTGATACTGGATCTGACCTTTGGCGAGAGCCCTTCTGGCTTGAGAGTCGATCTGGACATCATCGACAAAGGTGATGTCGTCAACACTCAGGTCCCTTAGCTGCTCCAGGCTTCTGCCCATAGCTTCGCAGTAGGAGGCATTGGCAAGAAGGATCTTTCCCGTTAGATCTGAGACGGCGGTCGGCAGGGGACTCGCTTGGACTCCTGGGTCCAAATCCAAGATCGCACGATCGAACAGGTTGGGAAAGAGGTCCATTTCACCTAATGGCGGAGCCGAGGCATCTGGATTCATAGTAGAAATAAACTCCCCAGGCAACCGGCGAAGGAGAAGAAGTGATCTGGAGGTGATGAGAAGTGTTGGAGTGACAAATTACACTTCACTTCAACCTCTCCTTCTCACGAGATGACACCGCGACTCTAGCATCGGCATGATAATCCAACTTCTTAATCATGTATATAAAGTGACCCTTACCAAGCGCGCGAAGCTAGCGGGTGATGGTCTCTTTTTAGAATTATAAATTGAAGTAAACATACTTTGTGACATGGGTTGCGACCATGGGATGACAAGAATCGGCTGAAGGAATCAAGGAAATAATGCTGGAGCAGCGTCTCAGATGGATCGGCGGCTAATAGTCCAATGTCTGTCAAAATTGTGAGCTTCTGTTGGCACTTAGGGCCAACGCTGACTCTCGACGCAGGAAGACCGTTTTCAATGCCATGACGACGATATGTGGACGCCTTTGATCGAGCCAGCACGGCTAATGGAAGATCCTGGGATCCTTGAGGTAAGGCAAAATCCTGTCAAAGTGGATGAAACCCACTCCGGAAGCCGGATCGTATCCGGGTGTCGCACTAAATATTCCGTGATGGGCGTTGAGGTAGTCGTTGTTGCCGATGGTAACGTCAGATAT
>JAKAPB010000209.1 GCA_021823045.1 Actinomycetes bacterium
GCTCGGCAGAAGGAAACAATCCGAAGAACAATTCGGCTTTACTGCTGGACGAGCAGATTGAATTCCGAGCGAATTAGAGAATCTATTAGGAGTTCTGGTTACTCTCTGGATTGGCAAATACCGAAGCCGCTGCCGCTCGGGCCAAAACCGACTTAGCGATTCCACCTGCATCAAGTCCCAGTTCGGAAAGAATTGAATCTGGTTTTGCCTGTGCAAGATAGCCCAGAGGTACTCCCAGAGACATGAAACTCTGCGAGTAGGAGAGTTTCGAAAGTGCGTCGGAGATGTGTGAGCCTGCGCCACCGGGCACAAAGCCATCCTCGACCACAACTACGAGCCTCGAAGCGGCTAGTTCGTCAAGCATGTCTGTATCGAGCGGCGCAAGTACCCTAGGGTCCCAAACCGACACCTCGACACCGGACTCCTCGAGTTGTAGCGAGGCTTCAAATGCTGCCTCGGCCATCTTTCCCACCCCAACCATGGATATCCCAGAGTTCCCGCTCTTCAGCTTGTTAGCCCTGAGGCCCGAGCCTATCCTTTCGCCCACCCTAAGGGGGCCCATGGTCTTCGGGAAGCGGATAGCACTAGGTCCCTCAATCTCCAGGGCGTTCTTTAGCATCTCCTGCAGCTCCTCTATCCCAGATGGGGCAAAGACGGTCATCTTTGGTATCGACAAGAACTGGATCAGATCCATCACTCCATGGTGGCTTGGGCCATCATCGCCCGTTATCCCGGCTCTATCCATCACGAAAACCACGGGGAGTCCATGGAGTGCCACGTCAAGGTTCACCTGGTCAAAGGCACGCGAGATAAAGGTTGAATATATCGCAACCACCGGCTTCAAACCACCCATTGCCATTCCGGCTGCGGCGGTAACCGCGTGCTGCTCTGCTATTCCAACATCGAAGAATCGGTCGGGAAATGACTTCTGGAAGGCCAAGAGACCCGTCGGCGACGGCATCGCTGCGGTGATCGCCACGATCTCAGGACGCTTCGCCGCTAGCTCTAAAAGCTCGGCGGAAAAGGCCTCGGTATAGGAGTATCTCTTCTTCGAAGAGTCTGTCGAAGCTACCGGTATCTTCAAGTCGTGGAGCCTTTGGACCTCGTCGGTCTCCGCCGGGCCATATCCCCGTCCCTTCTGGGTTAGGACATGAACGACTATTGGACCATCCCATTCAGCTGCGCCCTTAAATGCGTACTCCATTTCGGCGATATTGTGGCCATCGATCGGGCCGGTGTAGCGGACTCCTAATGCTTCGAAGAATACCTTTGGCTCGATTGCCTCTCTGAGTGCGGTGGTAAGGCCTGCGAGGCCAGTAGTGGCTAGCGGCCCAACGCCAGGAAGATCAGAAATCACCCTGGAGATCTTGTTCCTGGCGTGCATGTACGAAGGATGAAGCCTTAACTTGGTCAGACCCTCTGATAATCTTGAGACCGTTGGAGCATACGATCTTCCGTTATCGTTCCAAATGACGATGGTCTTCATGCGAGCGTGCCCAATATTATTCAGAGCTTCATAGGCCATGCCCCCAGTCAGAGCGCCGTCACCAACTACCGCAACGACTCGTCTATCGAACTTGTCATCTGCTGAACCGCTATCCGAACCTACCTCTGGTTCCGAGCCAAGGGCCAAGCTCGCCGAAATGCCATAAGCATAACTTAGCGCCGTGGAGGCGTGGGAGTTCTCAACCCAATCGTGGGGGGATTCGGATCGATTCGGATAACCAGACATACCATTTTCGCTTCTAATGGTCTCAAACTGGTCCTGCCTCCCGGTCAACAGTTTGTGCACATAGGCTTGATGACCTGTGTCGAAGATAATTATGTCCCGGGGCGACTCAAACGCTCGATGCAATGCAACTGTCAGCTCGACTGCACCTAGGTTGGACCCTAAATGCCCTCCCGTTACCGTGACCGTGTCGATGATCCGGGCCCTAATCTCTTCGCAAAGTACATCGAGACTATCAAAATCAAGATCCGCTAGATCGGCGGGTGATGAGATCTTTTCCAGCCACATCGCCTTTAGACCTCCACCGGACGAATAGCCAGATCCCGGCCAATTGAGCCGAAACCAACAAAAATTACTACTGCCATAATTATGTCGCCACTTCTAACGGGTTGCAGTTAAACGGGCACAAACTCGTACCTCATTTGGCTCGCACACGGCGGTCATCGGTATTTCATCGCGCACAGACCCTCTGGTTCTGTTCAAAAAGTTCTCCAACCAGCCTAGACAATGTTAACTGAAACCTAACTGTTTGCACTCCCGCAGTCGGAATGTCCCAGCCAACTAAGCCGTTACTTCGCCGATAGATACATCCTATGCTCGGAAGAAAATAAGGCGTGAAGTGCACAGACAGCCTATAGTTCCCAGGGTGATTAAACAAAACCGCCAAAGTATTCACGCCAAAACTCACAACTTTTGCACCAGCCGCCATGTGTCCATGGTCACAAACTTGCAGAATCGTCACATTCGCATCGGCGAAGACCTTATGCAGACAGAAAGACGACTCGCTGAGACTCTTGACGACCTTCGCCTCATTGACGGAAGAGAAGTCATAAGGCCCGCCAGGAAGCACTACATAGGCGGCTGCAACATCCTTTAGCCACTGAAGGTAAGCCTTGGCGGTAAGGTCGTTTCGGTAGAGGATCTCGTTGGCGGGGAAATCATCCTGTCTGAACCACCCTCTCACGATAGGGATCGACGACTCCGGAAGGAAGTAGTCCCCGAAGTGGCTTGCGGAATCGACGACTTCAACCCTCTGGCCAGCTTTGAGATGATCCTTCAAAAAGCTGATAGTTGGTTTCCAATACTGCGCAGTGGACTGCGCCGAAGCAGAGTGATCTAACGGTGCCGAGATCACAGTTGAGCTGCCCCAGAAGATCGCATACGCTAATATCACCACTCCGAGCTTGAAAGAAAGACGGTCGCGATATCTAATGTATAACGCGACCACTATAAAAATTGAGATATCTGAAACCCTCGTCGCATTTGCGCCCAACTCCGAGCGAACAAAGAAAGCAATTAGGCAAGCCGCGGCGAAGACCAAAAGGAAAACCTTTGTCTTCTGCGCCTCGATCCTAGCGAGCCAGACCCAGACCATCCCGACGAAGATCAAGGCTTCAGCTAGATCTGTCCACCAGAAAGGGTAGTATGCCCCGCTCGGGAAGGCGAAGGTAGTCATAATCTCTAAGATGCTCACCGCACCCAGTGAAACCAGGTATTTATCGATCAAAAATCGGTCGGCCAAAAATTCAGAGAAACGGCTCCGATCAATCTTTCGATCACCAGCACAATACCAGCTGATCATCCGATCGATCCATCTTGCGATCACGAAGAGATCTAAAAAGTAGAGATCCAATGGAGATGTCGCCCAAATGGCAATGGTAATCAACACAAAGACGACCGCAGTCAGGATTCCTTTCGCCTTGGTCTCTTTGATCGATAAACCTGAGTCGCTTTTTGCGAAGCCATACGATTCTCGATCCCCTATTACTAGGGCTATACCCAGGACAACCAACGCCTGTCCAACGATGTAAGGATAAGCTCCAGAAAGTAATTCTAAGGGCCACGTAATCGATATTGTCAGCCAAGGTATCAGAAATGACTTAGGCAGCAACCTCCTTATCATTCGAAAAATGGCCCACAGCCCGATGAATATCGAGGCGAGTACCACCGGATAAATGGAAAACACATTCGCCAATGGGTAGAAGATAAGTGAATAGCCGATGAAGCTATATCCCCCGAGGTACCAGTAGTTGTCCCAGAAGACAAAGCCGTGCTTGGCAAAAAGAGAAAGCTGAAAAAGATGTGCGGGTCGATCGACCCCAGGCGGACCCAGGTAGATCACGACTAAGGCGATCGAAATCGCAATGAAAAGCCCCAGGAACTGGGATGCAAGATCATTCTTTTGGCGCCCTGGCGAAATCAAGTTGTGCATCTTTCATTTTTCACGCCACAAAGAAGATCCAGCTGGCGTCATTTTGATCGAGCTA
Source organism: Actinomycetes bacterium (assembly GCA_021823045.1). The sequence continues at coordinate 3,997 of JAKAPB010000209.1, forward strand.
AAAACTACTTCAACCCTAGCTATGGCATTTTATCTAACCCTGCTATATCTTCCGAAAAAGCTGCTTCGATCGCTTCAGATGAATCCATTGAGCTGGTATCGGTATTTAATCTATCCCGCAACTGCCGAATTGGAGGATCTTCACTCACCTCCAGCAATCCACGCCTTACGCTCGCATGATCGCAGCGAGGTCGATGGCGCGCAGATTGTCCCCACAGCTCCGCTCGCATCGCCTAGGAGAGAGTGCCTCGGATGGTGGCCCTCTGCTCGGTAGGCATAGGCGGCTAGATTCGCTGCATCGCAGCGGGAAATTTCACACGCTCTCCCGAAACACCACCAAGCGTCTTGGCCTCTAATCATCACTTGCCGATCCGTAAAGGAGAGCGACGTTCGGATTGCGGTCGGTCTACCATAGCCAACAAGACCAGAACCAGGGCGACAACAAGCTTTGTTGGATCGAATTACATCTGATGGGTGTGATCTAAAACAGAACTGGTCATGCTCGGCGCAAAACAGGTCGCAAACTCGATCAAATCCACTTGGTCGCAATGAAGAAAAAAGATAGTTGTGTCAGCCTGCTAAGGGCCGCAACCGCCGGTTAGAGAAAGATCCCCCGCTGCACTGCACATCATTGAGCCCGGTCGCTTCCTGAACGTGAACCTCCCCGCCCCTACGGACGGGGCTTCTGGCTCCGTCATTTGGTTGGGGTTACCTGGCAT
>JAKAPB010000210.1 GCA_021823045.1 Actinomycetes bacterium
AACGAAGTGCCGGTATTGGACGAAACGGTGGCAGCGGTTATTGTCGAGCCGGTGGCGGCAAATATGGGGCTCGTGCCGCCGAGAGAAGGCTTTCTGGCCGGACTGAGAGCGGAATGTGATCGAGTTGGGGCCCTTCTGATCTTCGACGAGGTGATTACCGGATTCCGTATTGCATTTGGTGGAGCAGAGGAGAACTTTGGGATCGTCGCCGACCTCTATACCTTAGGGAAGGTAATTGGCGGAGGCCTTCCTATCGGGGCCGTAGGTGGAAGATCCGACATCATGAGCGTCCTTGCTCCGGTTGGCTCGGTCTATCAAGCTGGGACCCTATCTGGAAATCCAGTGGCGACCGCAGCTGGCGCAACCGTCATGGGTCTGCTCGAACCTGCGAGTTATCTAATGCTCGAAGGGCGGGCAAAATACCTTGCCTCTGGCATGGAGAAGGTCATGTTGGAGGTGGACCTGGAAGTTGTGGCACAGCGACATGGACCGTTGTTTAGTCTATTTTTTGGTTCGAGTGCCGTGACGAACTTCAAAGAAGCAGAAGCAAGCGTCTCGAAGGGAATCTTCCCTTACTTCTTTCACGCGATGCTCGACAGGGGCGTAGCCATGGCTCCAGGGCCATATGAAGCCATTTTTGTCGGGCTTAGCCATGATTGGGAGCAGCTGGACCGGACCATAGATATCACCCAGGCCGCGGCTAAAGAGGCGCGCGACAAGCATTTTTTGGCATCTAAGGCCCAGTAGTAACGGGCTAAGGGATCCTAGATGCGACCTTAACCGCTGTTTCGTAGATTAATTCAGGCGCACCCCTTTTGTCTTCTCGAAGCAGATTAGCCATAATTCGAAGCACGGTTGCCATAAGTGGAGCAGAATGCATTCCTGCCCATACTGTTACAGAGAGGATCTTCGGGTTGGCAATCAAATTTACAAAGTGCTGTCCGGCCTTATAGTAGAGGCCATAGCTGTCGTTAATGATTTGTGAATATTCGGATAACTTTGTCGGGTCTTGCTCCTCGATGCACCGAGTGATGAGGTCGGCGGCAAGCCGCCCGGTCTCGTATCCGTAGGATATGCCTTCTCCATTGAACGGGTTGATAGAGGCGGCAGCGTCCCCGACGACCACGTAGTTCCTGCCGGAAATGGGCTCGATCGAATGGCCCATTGGGAGCTTGCCACCGGTGGGAGGTTGAAGCTCTGAATCCTTCGATAGCGCCCAGTAAGCTGGAGCACTTGCAATATAGCGATTCAGCTCGTTTGTAGTGTTGATCGATTTCCATCTAGACCTGTTGGTCAAAAGGCCGAATCCTACATTTACTCGCCCGTCGCCAAGCGGGAAGATCCAGCCATAGCCGGGCATGACCCTGCCATTGTCGTCCCGCACTTCGAGTTGGGACTCAATGTAATTATCGTCGTGCCTAGGGCTCGAATGATAGGTGCGGATAGCGAGTCCTATTGGTTCTCCCTTACGTCTTGCGGCGCCAAGCGCCCGACCTACTCGGGAGTTTGCTCCGTCGGCGACGATGTAGTAATCGGCCTTGGCAGTGAACTTCGAGCCGTCTGCCTTATCCGATACGACGACGTGATCAATTGCTCCGTTAGTGTCGAGAACCACAGAAGACACTTCGTAACCAAAAAGGTATTTAGCTCCAACCCCTTGCGAATTTGATGCCACAGCTAAGTCGAGGTCGCTTCGTGTGGCGACGTAGCCATAGCTAGGAAACTCCGGGTGACTCGGCCAGGGGAGTTCCATCGTTTTTCCGAATCCGACGGATCTTAATCCGATATAGCGATGTTTGGTAGAAAGAAAATCTGACAATCCCATCGATTCGAGCTGTTTTACCGACCTCGGCGTTAAACCATCTCCGCAGGTTTTTTCTCGCGGAAAGGTTTTTTTTTCAAGAACCAAGACGTCTATGCCCCTCATGGCCAGCCAATATGCGGCGGATGACCCCGAGGGACCACCACCGATGATAAGTACCTCAGCATGCAAGTTTTCGTTGGTCACCCACATAGATTAAGGGCAAAAGGTTCATTTGGCCAAAGTGAGCTTAATGTGCAGGCGGATTTGGAAACTTGGCCTAGTTTCGACAAAGATTTATCGAACGCCCGTCGTAGGTGGGTATTCGCGGGTGACGGTAGGTTAGGGTTTATGTCGAACGGAAAATTCCGTTGCGTTTTGGTTGGTATGAATTTAAGCGAGGTCTCGTGGCACAGTACCTGCCGATTCTGATTATGGCGGTGCTTTCGGCACTTTTTGCAGCTGGCTCATTCGTCGCCTCGGGCCTTTTGGCGCCCCAGCGACCGACTGCTGCCAAGAGGGCACCATACGAGTGTGGGATCGTCCCATCGGTCGAACCGGTGGAACGTTTTCCTATCAGGTTTTACCTGATAGCCATGATCTTTATCGTTTTCGATATAGAAATTATCTTCCTGTATCCTTGGGCGGTGATTTATAGGCAGCTTTCCACTTTTGGGCTAGTGGAGATGGTGATTTTTGGGGTAACAGTCTTTGTCTCCTTCCTGTATCTGATCTCCAATGGGGCATTGAACTGGGGACCAAAGAAGGCTAGCCAGTCATCCGAGACGCAGATCCATGGCGCTGAGTCGGCGATTGCTGCTGAGTCGGCTGCGTGATTGAGGAGATTTCAGATTGGGATTAGAAGAGCTCAACCATAACTTCCTAACTGGAACGGTCGAGAATTTAGTCAAGTGGGCTAGGCAGAATTCTGTATGGCCCGCTACGTTTGGCTTGGCATGCTGCGCCATTGAGATGATGTCAGCCGGTGCGGCCGACTTCGATTTGGCACGATTTGGCATGGAGGTGTTTAGAGCGTCGCCGCGCCAAGCGGATTTGATGATTGTCGCTGGGAGAGTTTCCCAGAAGATGGCACCGGTCCTGCGGCAGGTATACGACCAGATGATGGAGCCCAAGTGGGTCATCTCTATGGGGGTGTGCGCCTCGACCGGTGGAATGTTTAATAACTACGCAATTGTCCAAGGCGTAGATCAGATTGTACCGGTGGATGTCTACGCACCTGGATGCCCACCAGGACCTGAGACATTGATGCATGCGATCTTGACCCTGCATTCAATGATCCGTTCTGGTGAAATAACCAAGCGTCGCCAGATCTCCGGCAAAGGTGCTGGTCTACAGCTTGAAACCCCAGGCCTAACTCAAATAGATAGGTCCGTTCGGTCCGCTGTGACCATTGTTGGATCATCCTCGTCTGGAGGTGAAGGGTAGTGTCAGATCTCGATTCAACCTTTGTAGCGAGGGAAAATTACTTTCAGACCGTAGCTGGCTTGAGGGAAGATGGTTACAACCTTCTGTCTGACCTATGTGCAGTGGACTATTTAGATCACATTGACAGGGCATTGCCCGAAGGAGTCGCTAGAGAACGCTTCGAGGTTGTGGTCTCCTTGACATCGATTTCTCTCAAGAAAAAGTTGAGATTGAGGGTTCTCGTACCCGAGTCGGATCCTGAAGTTGAATCCCTGTTTCCTCTTTATCCCGGAGCCGAGGCGATGGAGAGAGAAGCCTATGACCTTCTTGGGATCAGATTCAAGGGACATCCGGACCCAACTAGGATTCTCCTTCCACAGGATTGGGAGGGACACCCATTGCGCAAGGACTATTCGGTAGGCCGTATACCGGTGCAGTTCAAAGAGGTTAAAAGGACCCGATGACTACTATTCATACACCAGGTGGACCTCACAAACATCCTGATGAAGAGGCCCGATATCAAGAGGCTGAGCCTGCAATGGTTGCAGAGACCTCCGAAGGTGCCCAGGAAATGGGCCCTCGATCTTCAACGAAGAGCGAGGAGTTAACTAAGGAGTTTGGGGCGGCGCTTCGGCTTCCTGAAGGTATCGAATTAGATCCAGGCGACATAAATATAGAGACCTCTGAAGATCAGACCATGATCATCAATATGGGTCCTCAACACCCCTCGACACACGGTGTCTTGAGAATAATGATGGAGTTGGAAGGCGAGACTGTCCTTCGGACAAAGCCGGTCATCGGATATCTACACACCGGCATGGAGAAGACTGCTGAGGGTCTCACATATCTTCAAGGCTCGACCAACGTGACCAGGATGGATTACCTATCCCCGCTCCATAACGAACTTGTGTTCTCTCTAGCCACTGAAGCCCTATTAGGGCTAGAACTACCTGATCGAGCTACCTGGATCCGCATGCTCATGGTTGAGTTGAACCGCATGAGTTCCCATCTCATGTGGATGGCGACAAATGGCATGGACCTCGGCTCTACCTCAATGATGATCTATGGATTCAGAGAGCGTGAGATGATCCTCTCGTTCTTCGAAAAGGTCACCGGCCTTAGAATGAACCACAATTACATTCGGCCCGGGGGAGTCGCTGCTGATCTTCCCGATGGATGGGAGGATGACGTCCTAGCGATTGTCGAAAATGTCCCCCAGAGGCTAAAAGAATATGACCAGGTCCTTACTGGGCAGCCGATCTTCCGAGCAAGAGTTGACGGTGTCGGGATCATAACCCAGGAACAGGCGATCGCCCTTTCCACTACGGGACCCGTTCTGAGATCGACCGGAGTTCCTTGGGATCTTCGAAAAGACATACCATATCTTGCCTATGACCAAGTCGATTTTGATGTGGTCGTCGGTAGCGTTGGAGATACTTTCGATAGATATGCGGTTAGGTTCAATGA
>JAKAPB010000211.1 GCA_021823045.1 Actinomycetes bacterium
TGTCGCTAAGTCCTTGGGCCAACCTTCCGCCAGCCAGTCGTGGCGTACTGGGTCGTGGTTGGGGATAGTTTCCCGGCTTGTTTCACTCCATCCCGACCATTGAACTGTCCTTTGATCGAAGGATTTTGTAACGGAATCGTGGCCCTGCTCGATTGCCGAAAGTAGATCTTTTTGAACTAGTGGTTCAGGAAGACAAATAAAAGGGGTGGCTTTTAGGCTACCGATGACGATGATTTGACGGTCGGAGATTCTTTTTTTGGTCGAGTTATGTCGATCATCGATGACCCCCTTTAACGAGCGGAGGAGGCTTTCGTCGACGACTATGAAGTCGTCCTCCGCAAGTTCTGGGAGCATTGCGGGATGGGGATAAGAGATGACGGTGGCTGAAATTGAGCTTTCATAGATCCACCTTGTTATCTGAATCGGCCATAGAGAAGTTTCCTTAGCTACGAAGTGGAGACGCATCTAGCCGACCTGTCCCTGCGTCGATCCGCTCGGTGTCGCCAAGTTCGCAACTGAGCCACTTCCTACCTGAGATAAGTTCACCGCAGTTGGAGGGTAGATGACGTCTTGAGCCGGCAAAGGAGCGGCACCGGTAGACCTAACTAGTGTTATTGTGGCGGCTACCTGCCCCTGAGCTATCGCCATCATCTCGTCGAAGCTACTAATGGCGAGGGTAACTGATACAGTCTTCGGACTAGAGCTACTGAAGGAACTCGCTAGTTGGGAAACGGCTAGGACTAACACTGATCTGCCGGCGGTAATCGTATTTGCGGTGGGGCCACTTCCATATGTAGCAAGAACGTCTACCCGATCACCCGGTGATAACGAACCTTCAACCGCCCTAGCGGAAGGGACTTCTAATGTAAGTTCACGGTCGGCGTTGTGAATAATCGGTGCTACCTCCGACTGTGTGATGGGTTCATTCGGTTCGAGTGCGACCAGAGCCTGATCACCGAGGAGGCTGTTCGAATTGCTAACGAATAAGGCGCTGAATTGCGACCTAGTGGGTACTCTGATGGTACTGAGGTCGTTGACTGAGATAGGTTGGTAGGGCGAGATCGTCCTTTTCGGTACGACCATCAGTACAGTTGAGATTCCCGACTGGTTCGAAAAGGACCATGATAGCCCAAAAACCGCCCCCACGATGAGTAGCGAACCGAAGAGGACCCTTTTCGTGGCTGACCTCGAAATCCCCGTAGACACCTGGTTATCGGCGATTGAGCCCATTTCTACTCTGTCAAACTCCTTCGAGCGGTCCATGCGCTTCTTTATGGAAGTAGTTCTCATTATTTTCTCCAAGTTGGGCACCGGGACTCGAATAGCGACAAGGCTTCAAGTTATCACAGAGATTTCTTTGATGCTACAAGTGTGGCAAGAAAGGGAATTTAAATTCTTAGAAAACGTTATCGACCGGACCCTCGTTTTCCAAGAGTCGCCAGCAGCTACGTGATTGCCCTATTCGGACCTAGCGTATTGAGGGTGACCTAGCGTATTGAGGGTGACCTAGTGGTTGCTTGAGTGATCAACTAGAAGCCCCAAGTTCGTAACCCGGGGACTTCATCAAGCGTTCACTTGGATTCTGGTTTGTATTCGATGATCTTTGATGCTTATCAGCATATTTGGTTTAATTTCATCGTCTTTGAAGTAGAATGACGGATATGAAGCACGATCAGGAATCGCACACCGAGTGGTTGGGGTCGAAGGAGACCGCCGAGCTGCTTGGGATTTCTCTCAGGACTACATACCGCCTAGTCGACGACGGCCAGCTACCTGCATACCAGATTGGCCGTGTCATTAGGTTCAAAAGAGATGAGGTCGAAGCATTTATCGAGTCGACTCGAATTCAGCCCGGGGACTTGCGGCATCTATACGACATAAAGGCGCAAAGCGGTAAAGAAGCATGAAATCCGTAACTGCCCGCCCCAAAGGGTGGGTCGAGCTAAGTCACAACTACGTCGATTTCAGCGATGGATCCCTGAGGGAAGAGGAGTTCCTGGTCCGCAGACTTTGCAATAAGGTGATCTTCTCCAACGCCGAGGAAGATGAGGGGTGTGGGAGTAATCGAGGTGGCAGTGCGTACGACGATGTCGGTTCCACTAGACAGATTGGATTCTATCCAGGCCAAAAAAGTGCCATTAGATTCCATTTTCACCTCGTGGGAAGTGTTTGGGGTTGGGGTGATGTTGATCGAACGTATCCAACCGAACGATAGGATCTTGGTTGGAATTCGGTTACCCTCGATCGGACCGCACATGACGCCGTCATTGGAGATCGACCAAACTGGAAGGGACAGGATTCGTCCCGAAGACATGGTGAAGGTAATAGGACGGGCCGTCAGGGAAGCGAGTTGTATTTTTTCGGCGAGCGTTAGCGAAGCATACTTGGCCAGCTCAAAACTTTTTGAATTGTGCCTTTTAGCCGCCCGCTCAAGTTCGATATCTGTGGTCCATATCTGGAGGTTCTCCCATAATGGATCTCTGTCCTTTTCGCCTGGCTGGTCATCCTCTGAATGGTGCATCTATGACCCTATTCGAATTGCTTGGTGAGATAATAATTGTGGTGGGTATCGTTCATTAAGATAGGCGATGTGTGGACCAAGTTAAAGGCTACGCATAGGAAAGATGCGAGGCTAGACGATATGGGCAATTCTTTAAAGATAGTTTTTCGGTTCGTTACTGATAGTGAGAGGACAAAGTCTTTTGGCTGAGACCGTACAGCTGGAGGTCCCAGGGAACCACCTGATGTTGGGATTGCTTGGTCAACACGATGAAATGCTGAAGAGTATTGAGTCGTCGTTTCCCAATACCCAGATTATCGTCCGCGGCAATCAAATTTCGGTCTCCGGGGAAGAAGTGGACAGGGTCGCGTCACTCTTTGAAGAACTCATCCTCCTTCTCGAGAGGGGCGAGAAGATTAACGGTGAAAACTTGACCCGATCGATCGATATGATCCGGGCGGACGAGAGACCCTCTGAGATCGTCACCTTAGAGCTCCTCAAGTCTTCTAAGGGCCGTTCTGTAAGGCCTAAGACGGCCGGGCAAAGGGCATACGTCGATGCGATTGCGAAAAATACTATAACTTTCGGCATTGGACCCGCTGGCACCGGTAAGAGCTATCTTGCGGTTGCGCTCGCCATCCAAGCCCTGCAGTCGAAGGTTGTCAACCGAATAATCCTCACCAGACCAGCCGTTGAAGCCGGCGAAAGGCTTGGGTTTTTGCCCGGAGATCTCATGGCAAAAGTGGATCCCTATTTGAGACCGCTTTACGATGCCCTCTATGACATGCTTGATCCAGAAGTCGCCCAGAGGCTGATTGAGCGGTCGACAATAGAAGTTGCACCGCTTGCCTTTATGCGAGGTAGGACACTGAATCAGAGCTTTATCATCCTCGATGAAGCGCAAAACACCACGCCCGAGCAGATGAAAATGTTTCTGACTCGCATTGGGTTCGGGGCTAAAGCGGTCGTAACTGGGGACATAACACAGATCGACTTGGCAGGCAGGAGGTCTGGCCTTGTGGGCCTCGAAGGATTACTTGGGAAAATTGACGGAATTGAATTTGCAAGTCTCACCAATCGTGACGTGGTACGTCACCCGATAGTCTCCAAGATCGTAGCAGCTTACGAGCGCAGCGAAGCAGAGAAGTTGACTCGGGATCAAGAGAGGCGTACTAGGTGATACCAGACGTGTTCGTCGCTAACGAACAGGACGAAATTAAACTGGATGAAGAGTTCTGGGTTGATCTGGCCAAGGGCGTACTTGGATCGCTGGGTGTAACTGGGGCGGGCGAACTATCAGTACTGTTTGTCGATGAGGCGGCGATTGCTGGCCTCAATGAACGCTTCATGAACAAGACCGGACCGACCGACGTGCTCTCTTTTCCGATCGATCTAGATTCACCATCGGGTGGACGTTCACCCGATGGTGGAGGAACGGGCCCCGCTGCTGGAGGACCTAGAAAGTCCGATCTGCCCTACCTCCTAGGCGATGTAGTGATCTGTCCTAAGGTCGCTTTGGCTCAATGCGAGGAACACCAAGGGGACCGGGGACACGACGGCAGTTTTGATGATGAGGTGGCCCTACTTTTGGTACATGGGATCTTGCATTTACGAGGCATGGATCATGAACAAGATGAAGAGGCCGAGGTAATGGAGGCAAAAGAGGACGAGATCCTCACCTCAATTTATCGCCCCCTCAAGGAGCGAAGACAGAGGTGACACCTTTTGATCTGGCGGGGTTGATCAAGTTTTACCTACTGGCCAACGCTTCGGGCGTTACTACGAAGTTCGCTTCGCACTTCAGTTCGAGGGAAGTAACGCTATTAATCGTGGCGATTGCGCTTGTGGTATTTTCCGCCTTTCTATCGTTTGCCGAAACTGGACTGACCAGAATGTCTCGGATAAAGGCTTCTGCAATGGTTGAGCAGCAGAGGAGGGGGGCACAGCGCTTAGTCGCTCTTCTTGAAGCTCCAACGGGCTTTCTGAATCCGATACTTCTACTCACATTGGTGAGCCAGCTAGTAGCGGCGACTCTCGTTGGGATCGTATCGGAGCACATATTTGGTGGACTTGGCGTCGCTATTGCCACCGCCGTCGAGGTGCTCATTATCTTCGTATTTGGCGAGGCACTCCCTAAAAACTGGGCTGTCCGCCGCCCCGAGGAGGCGGCCCTTTTTAGCGCTCCTATCG
>JAKAPB010000212.1 GCA_021823045.1 Actinomycetes bacterium
AGCCCGACAAATCCGTTAGTCTTGTATCGTCGGAGAGGTGCCAGAGCGGCCGAATGGGGCTCACTGCTAATGAGTTGACCGGCTAAAACCGGTCCGAGGGTTCAAATCCCTCCCTCTCCGCCAGCTTCGGCTGGTCCGGTGGCCGGGTGACGGTGAGTAGCCCTGGTCATATGGTGAACCCCAGGGCTGTAAATATTGCGAAGGTCGCCATTAGCCCGCCGCCAATTGCCCATAGGATCCTTTCGGGTACCTTCTCCATCAAAATCGAGGAGTTGACTGATATCCCCGATGCAGCGACCAAACCGATACTCGACCCGATTACGACGGCTAGCGGCTTATGGGTGCTCGCGGCGAAACTCGCCGTGGCAAATTCGGTGACGTCTCCAATTTCGGCGAGAAAGATGGCCATAAAACTGATAACAAATGGATTCAGTATCCTTGGCGGTCCTTTTTTAGCGCCCTCAGAGGTGCCTTCGGGCCGAAAAACCCGTATGAACATGAATACTGAAGTTACCGACATTACACCCACCGAGAGATATCTGGCGAGGTTGTGAAGAAGCAGATACAAGGTAGTGCCAACGAGCACTGAAATGATTGCTTGCAGGATCAGCGCCGCCCAGGCACCCAAGAGTACTTGCCGGCGGGGGAGCTTGCGGGCCAGAAAGAGGGCAGCGATCGACGTCTTGTCAGGTAGTTCGGCGAGAAAGATGGCCAACGCTACCGAAGCGATAACCCTAAGAGATATTTTGATTCCCCAATCCACGAAACGACTAATCGATGCTGAGGAGCGACTCTTACCCGGTACGGGTTCCCTCTTGTGGGCTGCTCCTCTACTGCAGAGCGTAGTGGGCTATGGATCCGTCCTAGTCTCGGGGCGAGTCGCTCGCTTTTACCGCTGGACGGCCAACTTAAAGACGGAAAGGCGCCTTGTTGGGACTGGTCGGCTCCCTGCTCGATGGTAGCCACGCGGATAAATAGATGCAATGTGCACTAGCCCAGACAGGCCGAAGCTAGTCCCAATCGGGCTCTCATTCCAAAGGGTGTGCTTCACCCGGGTGACTGACTTCGGGTGACTGACTTCGATTAGAGAAGCGAGCGAGCTGAATAATCACTATTGGCCCTAAATCGGACCTACGGACAGGTGGGTTATTAAAAGCCCCTAAGGACGAGGTTTTTAGGAGCAAACAACAGCTTTTAATTACCGGACAACCGGCCAGGCCGATGTTCGCCAGTAGTACCTTTCGTCACGAAGTTCACTCGGTCATGGACCGTTTTGAGCTAGTCCTGGAAGGACAAACAGGCAAATACTTCGATTCTTTAGGTCTTTAGGTGGTCAACACGAGTCTGTTGTGTGACCTTCCGAGTAGGGCTAGTGCTAATCCAAGTACCCCGACGTCCCGTAGTACAAGGTCAGATAGCCCAGCAGTCGCTATCAGGGTGATAATTATTTCTATCATTAGTACCACGACAAGTAGAGAAGCTAACCTAGGTGCAACTCCGAATATCAGTGCCGCCGCGAGGATAGTCAAGACCCAGCCGTGGGTAAGAACCAGAATCTGGGCAAGGTGAGAGCTCTGCGAGATGATCGGGACATATCCGGTCCAAAGCCCTGGCACCACGAGCTCGTGGTATCCAAACCAAAGTAGCACCAGCCCTAAAAGTACCCTGGCCGCAACGAATCCCCATTCGCCGATGTTTTCGAGCAAGTCATATTTTTTATGTAACGACTCGGAATGTGGGGTAGGGCCAGGGACCGAATTCGAGTTGAGGGTACTTTTTGAACGGGACATTGAGTCCCTGCGTACCTGAGAAACCTTTTGGTTTGACACACTCACGCCCGCACCTCGCTTTTACAGAATCGCCCTCTATTTGCCATCATTCGACAATCCTCCCAGCTGGTGTAGTAACGATTACCCCGTCGTCGCTCCCGCCATAGTCGTTGTTTCCCGAATCATCGCTAAAACTTGCTTCGATAAAGTAGACCTTGTCGCCCTTAGCGTAAGTTGCGGATTGAGTTGACGTGGGAGACGACGCGGGTGCCAAGGTAATGGTTTCTGCCGTTGCTCCCGGGTGTACCTTTACTACGAAGCCGGCAAGGGCCAGCTTCGTTTGTGAGCTTTCACTTCCGGGGTAGATCTGGAAAGCGTACTTAGCATATTGCGTCGAAGAGAGAACTGGACCTAGCTTGACCGGCGCCGCGGCGGACCCAGACGCTGACTTGGCGGTACTCGAAGATCCCGAGGAGCTCGAGGAGGGACTGTTCGAACTTTTAGTGGATTTTGTAGTTGACCCCTGTGTAGTTGACCCCGACGAAGTCGGGACGGCAGCGGAGATATTGCCACCGTTGGTAACTACCCCGTGCCCGTACCCATGAAAGGCTAGCCCAGCGGCTCCCAACGCAGTTACCGCAAGGAGTGAGAGGCCAACCTTTCCAAGCTCCTGATCTAATATCTTCACTCAGCATCTCCGTATGGTGGAATCTCAAGTGGGACTTGAGACGGTGGGGTAATCAATATTTCAGACGACATAGTGCTATAGACTAAGGGCGGCTAAATTGGACTTAACTTGAAATCAACTGTGTGAAGCTTTAGTTTCTTCATACAAATCGCAGAATTCAATTCTCCTAAGCGACAACAGAAATTTGGATGAAATCTTCCCCGCCGATTTAGATTCGATGATAATCTCACTTTGGCTCTGGTTAGCTAGGGAGGGAATATGAAAGCAGAAGTCAAGGGTACGACAATGCCCGTATTGGAGGTGACCCTCGACAACGGGGAGTCAGTCATTTCTACCCACGGTGAACTCTCCTGGATGACACCGAATATGCAGATGAGTCAGACCACCTCAACGGGTGGTAGCGGTAAAGGCCTCATGTCTTCGCTAAAGCGAGTGGTGGGTGGCGGAGGCCTATTTCTTACCAAGTACCAAGCAGCCGGCGGCCCAGCAATGGTTGCATTTGCCGCTAAGTTGCCAGGTCGAATATTCAATGTCGAGATTGCTCCGGGTAAGGGGTATTTGGTTCATAGGACGGGCTGGCTATGTGGAACCGACGGAATCACGCCGACCATCGGCCTCCAGCAGTCCTTTAGGGCCGGACTGTACGGTCGGGATGGTTTCATTCTCCAAAGACTTGAAGGTACCGGTACTGCGTGGATCGAGCTTTCAGGCGAGATAATTAACTACAACCTCAATCCGGGCCAAAGTATCCTCGTACACCCCGGACACGTCGGGATGTTTCAGGATTCGGTTGCCTTTCAAATCACCACAGTACAAGGCCTATCAAATATATTCTTCGGCGGTGACGGATACCACCTCGTCGCGCTGACCGGTCCAGGCGAGGTCTGGTTACAGTCCATGCCAGTTGCGCTCTTGGCGCACGCCCTTGAGCCGTATTTACCATCAGGCAACGGGTCTGCGGCCGCCACCGGTGGTATTACGGGCGGAATAGTCGGCGGACTGTTTGGAAACAACATCTGACCTGATAGCTAGGGGTGGCGCTTCAGACGCCACCGTGGTGAATGGGTCTGTTGGAACTGGCCAAATAGAATTTTATCTAACTCATCGGTGGAGGGTGATAGCTTGCTTCGAAGGGCCTTTTGGCCTGGTTGGTGGCTACCTTGCCCTAGCGGACCGAGGTCCCCGAGGCCACTAGGTCTGGCGGTAGTCGGGGTCTCGGTGTAAATGTTGTGAAACCACCTTGAGTACGTGGTTGTTTTAGTCCTAATACCATTGTCACCCGTTACCTGCACCGCCATGTGCACTTGGCTTTCTGGGACGCAACCTAGGTCTTGATCTGTGTCGATAAGTGTCCGACGGGTTAGCTTCCTATCCAAATACAGTTGATAGCTCCCAATTCTTTGCGGTAAAGCCGCCACCATCCGAACCTATTTTCTCCTCGTCCCGCAGGAGGGACGACGTTTAGGGCATGGAGTTTCGTCTTGCCAATCACAGCCTCATGATGGGTGTGCATATGGCCACAGACGTGAAGCTGTGGCTGAAGCGCTTCAGTGATGCTGCGGATAAGCTCCGTCCCTCGTCCACCTTGGATACCGATCGGCCAATCGTGGGTGATTACAACGTCGATATCGCCGAGCATCGACCCATTTTTCTTGGTGAGTTCCACTTCACTCTCGAGGTAATAGGTGCGCTCCTTCTTCGATGGTCTCCGAGTCTCCAACATCACACTGCGCTGGATTCCCGAGAGCCAAGCGATATTTAGGCTGTGGATGGTTGCGGCACCGGCGCGTCCCAGGTAGAAGACGTTGTCGCCCCACTTGATGGGTGGGTCTCCTTGGTATTCGTCGAGCATTTCATAAGGCTCATGGTTTCCTCCGATGAAATAAACCGGTGATTTGAGATCTCCGGGTCCAAGGGCAGAAAACAGTCCCATTGAGCGATATTTGTTGGGTACGTGGACCGCAGCCAGGTCTTCTTCGCTTCGTATGGCTTCTGCATCTCCAACCTGGAGTACGAGATCAGGAACATGGCCAAGGATGTCGGTAGCTGAATTGATGGCATCGATTACGCAGTCCCACTGACCGTGCACGTCACCGATGACGAGGAAGGTTGTATGGGCATTGAGTTCCTTAGAGCCCGTCTCTAGTTTGATTGAACGATGGGCTCTGGTTTGAGAGTGTAATTCCATTCGCCGTGGAACTCGTGACGAACTATCGGCAGCGATGATAA
>JAKAPB010000213.1 GCA_021823045.1 Actinomycetes bacterium
ATCTCCTCTTCGGTCGTGGTGGCTATAGCCACGAGGGGTCGGCTGTGGGAGAAGGTCATGGCAAATCTTCAAGAGGTCAAGGCGCGGGGTGCCAGAGTTTTGCTAGTAGCCAACGAGGGTGACCAGCAGACAATTGCAGAGGGTGACGCTGCCTTCCAAGTGCCGAAGACACATCCGCTTCTTAGTCCTGTACTCGATACGATACCGTTGCAGGTCCTCGCTTACCACCTCGCCAGATTCAGGGGATTTGACGTAGACCGGCCGAGAAATCTAGCTAAAACCGTCACTGTCGAATGACTTCGGGCGAAGCCCAAGTATTAGCCGAAGTGGCTAGTGCTAGGTCGGCCTTCTGTCGAATTTCGATCGTTGTGCTAGTCGGCTAGACCGAAGTTCCTCCTGGAGTCCTTCTCTGATACGCTCTGCCTGGACTTATTCCTAAAATCCCTGCCTATAGTAGGCATGCAGAAGGGCCGCCTACCAGTGGTCGGGAGCTATTGGAGGGGGAACTTCGGGCTAGAGTTGGTCTGTTTGGACCAAGATGGAGGAGCAATGTCGAGTTTTGACTCATTTGAAGCACTTAGCCTCGACTGCTATGGCACCCTTATCGATTGGGAGACGGGAATAGTGAAGGCCATTCGGGGGTGGCCCCAACTTTCGAGCACCACTCGAGATGACGAGGAGATTCTCACTGCTTTTGCAGCACATGAATCGGCGATCCAGGCATCCAAGCCTCGAGCGAAATACACCGAGATCCTTAGCGAGTGCGCATATTTAGTAGCTGACGACTTAGGGATTACTATAGATGATGAACAAGCGGCAGATCTAGCTAACTCGGTGGGTATTTGGCCGCCCTTTTCAGACTCGGAGCAAGCCCTTCGGTTGCTTGGCGAGAAGTTCAGGCTGGTCATTCTGTCGAATGTGGATCGAGTTTCATTTAGCCGGAGCAACAAGCTATTAAATGGCAATTTTGACCTTGTGATCACGGCTGATGATGCCGGAAGCTATAAGCCGGATTCAGCTAACTTTCAGCTTCTTATTGAGCAAGTGTCAACTTTAGGGATTCAAAAGGATCGCATACTTCACGCAGCGCAGAGCCTTTTTCATGATCACTATCCAGCGAAAAGTTTTGGCCTGAGTACCGTTTGGATAGACCGACGAGCCAGTACTGGCGGGTGGGGAGCTACTCCGCCTCCTCAAGGTAGCGTAGAGCCCGATTGGAGATTTCAAACGATGGAGGACTTTGCAGCGGCCTGCCTGTCGTAAAAGCGAAAGAAATGATAGCAGAATAACCGGAGAAACTCACGATAATTGACTTACTAGCTGATTCGAATTGTGACTGGGTTTTTTATATAGATACCTCACTTTTTGTTTTTTGGAGTTATTGGATGCGTTGTAATGTATCTTGATTAAGTGATATATACCCAAGATACCGCTAGGCGAGTGGACGCAAATTACCTTATAACTCTCGCTGTGGTTGCTGAGACTGAGAGTATTTCTGAAGCAGCTAATCAGCTTGGCTTGTCACAACCGGCGGTTTCTCAGCAACTTAAGCAGCTTTCGGAAGCCTTAGGCGAAAGACTCCATGTGCGTAGGGGGCATGGAGTCCAGTTGACTACCGCCGGAATGGCGTTAGCGGAACGATCGGTGTTTCTACTTCGATCGTACCGATCAGTTTTGGACTACCTAGCGAGCCTTTCAAAGGGCCTCGGCGGGATCCTTTCGACGGCCGCCTCGAACACTGTAGCGGCATTTGTTATGCCCGCGCTAATGGTTCAGTACCGCGCTGAGAATCCAGGTGTAAAGCTCGAATTAAGGTCAGGTAACTCCGAGCAAGTCGTCGATGATGTAGCTTCGTGGCAAGCCGAGCTTGGGATTTTCGAGTCTCCGAGGCTAGCATTGCCGGATGGCTTAGCGGAGGTTGCAATTGGCGGGGATGAACTCCTGTTGGTAGCGTCCGAGGACTTTGTTTCGGTGCACGGGAGATCCTTTGCCAAGGCAGATCTGGCAGATCTCCCGATGGTTTGGAGAGAAAAAGGGTCCGGAGTGAGAAACGTCGCTGAGACGGCACTTATAAATGCCCAAATACCTTTTGAGGTTGGCTTTGAAATTGCTGGTGGCGAGGGTGTGAAAGAGGCGATATTGAGTTCACTTGGTGCAGGATTTCTTTCCTCGAGGGCAGTAAGACGGGATATTGACGAGGGGCGATTGGTGCTTTTGGAAGTAGAAGGGCTGGCCTCGATCACCAGGGGGTATCGAGTTGCTTTTCACCCAGGTACTCTTTCGATTCCGGCCCGTAACTTCTTAGCTCTTCTGGGACACGGAGACGTCGAGTAGGCCGAGTATTTCCAAGGGCGACTGAGCACCTCGTAGGCAAAGGTTGGCGAGAAGATCCTCTATCCTCTTCAAGGTGGTTAGCATCCGGACTGGTATAGATATCTTGGAAGTACACAGGATGAAGGAATCGATCCTACGAACCCCGAGCTTGACAGAGCGGCTGTTTTTCGAATCCGAGATCACCTTTGCCTATGACCGAAAAAATCCCTACGGAGCGCTAGCCGCACGGTTTTGTGCAAAAGAGGCGGCGATGAAAGCCCTTGGCAAGGGGATGAGAGGCGCTCGTTTTAGGGAAATAGAGGTAATCAGGCTCCCCACAGGAGAGCCGACACTTCGCTTTTTCGGAGGAGCAAAAAAGACCTTTTTGGAGCTCGGTGTCGTTTCCATTTCGGTCTCGATGTCCCATAGCGAGACCATTGCTAGCGCTTTATGCGCATTTGTCATCGACGAGAAAATGGCGCCAAGATCATGACTTTTCGATCCCAAGGTATAACCAAAAACGGGACGGCCAGATTGGAACTAACTGGAGGCAGAAGTTGATTCCGATAGTGAACGCAAACCAGGTTGCGATCTTCGATAGTGAGTTGGCAAAAACTCATGGAGTAGATGCAATCATCAATCGAGTCGGATTTTCAGTTGCGAGGAGAATCGAAAAAAGATTTGGTGGCTCACTTTATGGTCGACGAGTTGTGGTCCTTGCCGGCCCGGGAAACAACGGTAAAGATGGTATTGCGGCTGCAAAACACCTAGCGGGACTTGGCGCGAAGGTAAAGATCTTCGACTTCGCTGAGTTGATTGAGAGGAAATTTGATCTTGTTGCTCTCCGTGAGGTAGATCTGCTCGTAGATGCGATATTCGGATCTGGTCTTTCTCGGGAGTTTGATCCGCCCCAGCTGCCGGGGAGAGTTCCGGTAGTGGCGATTGACATTCTTTCTGGGTTGGACTCGGACACGGGCTTGAGAAGGGGGGGATCTCTGGTTGCCACTGAGACGGTTGCGATAGGTGCCCTCAAGCCTGGACATCTCCAGAACGATGGGATGCGGATATCGGGTGAAATTTCGCTCGTGCTTCGGGATATTTACGGTGGTTCGAATGAGATCTTCAAGAGCCAGAATGAGCCAGAATGTCACCTCTTTGAGGAGGCGGACCTTAAAGGTCTAATACCAGTTGGCGGTCAAGAGGGTCACAAGTGGAAGAGGGCGGTGATGGTCGTAGCCGGTTCGGATTCGATGGCCGGATCGGCAACCATGGTGGCTTCCGGGGCTTTTGCGGCTGGCTGTGGAATGGTGGTGCTACATACTGAGGCAAAGAGCCTACAGCAGCTCCCTTCGCAGTACGTTGTCCGGTCGATCGAGAGGATGTGGGCGCCACCGCTGCTCGACCAGCTCCCCCGTTTTGGAGCTGCGGTCATCGGACCCGGCCTCGGTGATTCGTTGCAGACATCAAACATGGTCAGGAGATTTGTCGCTGGAGCAGATCGTCCAGTGGTGATCGACGCAGATGGTATTAGGGCTTTCAATTCGGCAGGCCAGCTAAAAGCCTCAGTCGTGGCGAATAGCAGACCGGTCGTTATTACTCCGCACATGGGAGAGTTCAACCACATCGGCAAGCACGATGGCTTCAGAGTTGGCGAAGATAGCGATCTTGTTGCAGCAGTTAGGATTATGGCGAGGGCAACTTTGGCAACTGTAATGCTCAAAGGCTCGCCGACGATTGTCGCTGATCCAAGTGGACGAGTCATCGTCGTAGCGGAAGGAAATTCGCTTCTAGCCTTTGCGGGATCCGGGGATGTCCTGTCGGGGATTGTGGGTAGTTTCTTGTCGATGGGATTAGATCCGCTGGATGCCGCCGCCGCCGCGGCGTTTGTCCATGCGAGGGCGGCACGCCTTTCCGGTGGTTTTTCAACGTCGCCTGATGGATTGATCCGGGAGGTTCCAAGGGCGATCGAGGGCCTAACACAAAAGTGGCATCTCGACCAGTCGGCTTATCGAATCATATGATTTCCTTCTTTGGGGATCGGTCTCATCTGTCGCTAGCCTGTTGATTTGTAGGTACCTGACGTAAACCAGCTACAGATGGAGGCGACGTGGAGGCTCTTAGCCGGTCGGCGTGGGCCGAGGTGGACCTAGACGCGCTTTATCATAACGTTAGATCGGTAATGCGAATCGTGGCCCCGAGTGAACTCTGTGCGGTCGTGAAGGCTAACTCCTACGGACATGAGGCCACAGAAGTTGCGAAGACAGCGATTTTGGCCGGAGCGAGCTGGCTAGCGGTCGCGACAATCGAAGAGGGCCTGTCCCTGAGAGATGGCGGCATTATAGCTCCGATACTCCTGCTCGTAGA
>JAKAPB010000214.1 GCA_021823045.1 Actinomycetes bacterium
ATGCCCGAACTGCTTATCGTTGTTGCAGCGCTCTTCGCGGTGACCGCTGGGGCCAACGATGGTAGCTCAATTTTGGCGGCCGGACTGCGAGTCCCTGGGCTGCGCCCCATAGCGAGCATCTCAATTCTATTGGGAGCAATCGTCGTCGGGCCACTCTTCCTTTTTGGTACCGGAGTAGCCACCACCCTGACCCATCGGTTAGTGCCATTCTCTCTTTCCGGCTCTGGCGAAACGGCCCTCGTTGCGGCGGCTCTCGGCTCACTCTGCGTAATATTCGTACTCAACATGGTCGGTCTCCCTTCGAGCTTGACCTTGGCGCTAATCGGAGCAATCGCTGGAGCAGGATTTGGATCGGGCCTCACGGTGAGTAGATCGACGTTACTGGAAATTATCGCCTTGGGATTGTTTGCACCCCTGTTGGCCATGGTGATTGCATTTGCCATAGCACGCTTCGCACTAGGGGCCCTAGAAGGGTCCCAGGTCACCAGGCGCACCCGCTTCTTACACGTAGTCGCATTCGCCCTGCAGTGCCTAGCCTATTCGGCCAACGGTGGGCAAAAAATGCTGGCGGTATCCGCTATCGCAGTAGGGGCGGTCTCAGGAAGTCTCATCGGAAATCCATGGTGGTTAGTTGTAGTGGTGGCCCTTCTTTTTGGAATCGGTGTTCTGACGGGGTTACGACGAATTTCAGCCACCCTTAGCCAGGGTGTTCTAGCGGTACATCTTCGACACGCCCTCGTAGCTGAAACTTCGTCATTCGCAGTTGTGATGAGCGCCAGCCTCGTCGGCGTACCACTTACCATGAGCCAATCCGTAGCCGGTGCACTGGTTGGGGTTGGGGTGAGCGAGTCTCGCCACCGTATCAGGTGGTCGGAAGTAACTCGGATCCTTGGGGCATGGTTAATCACCCTGCCAGCGAGCATGATAGTAGCGGCAGTTTTCGCTGCGGTATTGAGGTGGAGATGAGATCGAACCGACCGACGGCGTTGAAACGCTGGGGGGCGAGGGCCACGCGAGACCTGACCGGAAGGTCAAGCGGGAGATTAATTTCCCTACTTGCTGAACAACTTTCTCACACCATCGGGGGCGCCCGGCTAGTCGAAGAGCTCAGCTCATCGGGTATCTCGATCTCCGACGCGCACGACAGGATGCGCGAGCTTGAACACAAAGGTGACGAGGCCAGGGGCCGCTTGGTCAGCGAGCTGGGCCGAGTACTGACCGCTCCGCTCGACGTCGAGGATCTGTTTCGTCTTTCCAGATCCGTCGATGACGTACTGGATAACCTGAGAGACTTCGTCCGAGAGGTCGACCTTTACCAACCGTCAAGCCTTGAATTTGCGCTCCCGCTAACCCACACTCTCATCGAGGGTTTGGAATCTCTCCAGAGTGCGGTTGCGATACTTAGTGAAAATCAAGATTCGGTCAGGTTGGCGACCCTTGCCACACGAAAGGCGGCGGGTCTAACACGTCGGCTATATCAACACCAGCTAGCAGAACTCTTTGAAGAGCCAATTGACGGCGAGTCACTCAAGCGCAGAGAGCTGCTACGCCGATTGGACGTGGTGGGCCTCCGTCTGGGTGAAGCCGCTGATGCTCTCGCAGATGGTGCGCTAAAGCGCGGCCGCTGAGTCCCAAACTGGGGAATCTTCGTCAGAGACTTCGGGGCAAGCATCCCGCCGCCGATATTATCGGTCCCCCTTTCACATCACCTTTGCGGAAACCCCTCCGGCAGATCACCACTCGGAATCAGAAACGGGGTGTGACTAGGTGGTCCAACAACGGATAAAACCCGGAAAGTGGTTCATGGGACGTCGACGCATTTCTGGCTTCTCACTCGATGTCAACCCGGTGAGAGCACAAAACCCCTTTGGGAAGTCCCTTCAGCCCATCGATCCTCCCAGGCCACCGGACTACTTAGGCGATGGCGACCTCACAAGTATCCACGGTTAACGAAGGACCGACTTAGACCTAGCGTGAGCACGCCGTTTCTAAGCGAAGTTGATTAGGCGTCGGTTTAAATGTCGCTCCACCTAGCCGATTCTACGGAGAGGGTCTCGGCGACCGTCTGGCGAGGCTACATTCCCTCGTCAACACCATTATTCCTGCCGTAGGACCACAAAAGTGGCTTTGTTGGCTCAATCCTCTGCATTACCGAAAGGAGAGCCGCTATTCCACTCCAACTTCATATCCAGAGGTTAGAGCCCAGGTAGAACTCGGTCAAACCGCCTGAAATTGTTTTCGAAAATTGGTCTGCGGCAATTCGAAGGTTGCCTTTCGTAGTCGAAGTCATCACTCTCTCCGAGCCGACCTACGCACACGGTCCCCATGCCACCCAGGCTGGGGACCGTGTTGCACGACTCTGAAAAGCGATTATCCGAGGAGGGTCATCGGTTCCTAAAATCGCTAATCGGCAGGTATATCTACTTAGTGCTCCTTTTGCGTCCCGCTCTTTCGCCCCTTGCGACGAACTTAGAAGCCATCTTTCTCGAGGCCTCATCGATCATTTCGTCACCGAACATAACCGCACCCTTACGGTCTCCCTCGGTAGCGGACTTGTAAGCGTCGAGTATCTCCCAGGCTCGGTCAAACTGCTCTTGAGTGGGGCTATAAACCTCATTTATAATTTCCACCTGCTCCGGATGGAGGGCCCACTTGCCGTCGTATCCCAGAGTTGAGGTCCGCTTAGCGTAATCCCGCAATCCTTCTGAATCTTTTATCTTGAGGTATGGACCGTCTATAACCTGAAGTTGATTCGCCCTGCCGGCCATCAAAATTTTCGAGAAGACATAGTGAAAGTGATCACCCGGATAGTCAGAGATCTGCACCCCACCGGTCAATACCGGCATCTCCATCGAAGCGGCGAAGTCAGCTGGACCGAAAATTATCGTCTCGAGCCTCGGAGAAGCAGCACATATCTCTTCGACGTTGATCAAGCCCCTCGTCGTCTCGATCTGAGCCTCTATTCCTATGTGCCCGATTGGAAGACCCACATTCTTTTCGATCTGAGTCAGCAGTAGGTCAAGGGCCACTACTTCGGCGGCGCTTTGAACCTTGGGTAGCATTAGTTCGTCCAAACGCTCTCCAGCGTTGGAAACAACCTCTATCACGTCACCGTAAGTCCATCGAGTGTCCCAAGCGTTTATCCGCACACAGAGGACGCGATCATCCCAATCCTGTTCGCGGATCGCCTTGGCGACTGCGCTACGGGCGGCCTCCTTCTCCAGGGGGGCGACAGAATCTTCGAGGTCCAAAAAGGTCATGTCGGCCTGTATCGACAGCGCCTTGGTCAAAAACCTTTCAGATGAACCCGGTACAGAGAGACAAGATCGTCTCGGCAAATTTCTAGATCGTTCAGACATGGTAAAAACCATACTTCGAAACCACCCCCGACCGCAAAACACCTACTCGCCTAGGGGGCAGATCGGTACAATTTTCTAAGCGTCAGGTCAACTCTTCAGCAAGAAAGGCGAGTGTCCTTTCCCACGCCTGCAGGGCGGCGGTTGGATCGTACTGTCCCGGACGGGTGTCGTTGAAGAAGCCGTGGACCGTCCCCGGGTAGACGAAAAACTCCGTCTCTACACCCAAAGATTCCAGTTTGGACTCCAGAGCCCTTACCGCCTCCGGGGAGATCGTTTGGTCTAACTCGGCATAGTGACCCTGGACTACTGCCTCCATCTTTGAGTAGTCGGGCTCGCTTCCGCCCCGGGAAGCCATACCGTAGAAGGGAACTACCGCCGCCACCCTATCGGGACGGGTCGTTGCGAGGGCTAGGGCGAGACCTCCCCCCATGCAGAATCCCACTACTGCTACTCGTTCATTACCAGATCGACGAACGAGCTCATCAATTGCCCCGCCCATCTGCGCCAGTGCCCGGTCACTTTGCAGTTCCATGGCGAGTTTCATCGCAGCCTCTGGGTCATCGGCTTTCTTGTTGTGATAGAGGTCTGGTGCGATGGCGAAGTATCCCGCAGCGGCGAATCGATCACAGACATCCTTTATATGGTCGACGATACCCCACCACTCCTGCACAACAACCACCGCCGGTCCTGCACCAGAAATAGGATCCGCCACATACGCATACTCGACAGCACCGTCGCTGTCTAATTCGATCATCTCACCCATAAGAGCTAAAGCTATCACCACTTGGCGAAACGACGGCTCATAAGAAGCCCCAAAAAAGAGGGTAATACCCTACGGCACACGTAGAAGGAGTCGGTAGATTTCGCTAGAACCAGGGGTTCCTGTGCCTTTGCAGCTTTGTATTCGATCCGAGACGGGCAGAGAAGGGTGTCAAAAGCTCTTCGGTATCTTCGCCAAAATAGAGCGGCGTCCTGCTGGGCACACCGTCCAGGGTCAAGTCCATCCCCTCTGGTATCTTTACCGACACCAAATTGAGTACCGAAGACCGGTTCTCCAGTAGGTACCTTTTGCCGACCCCTTCACTTAGCCCCTTCCAAGAACAGCTTCGAATCTCCGAATTCACAAAGATATCCCCGTCCTCACTTGGAATCACGGCTTCGGTGGGCAAGATCGCAAGCGGCGAGTAGCACGAATCCCCTCGGTAGCGGTAGGAGTTAGCGGTGGCGTCATGGAGGTCACAGCCCTCGACATGGTCAGCAAAAAGAGCGTATAGCTCATCCACCTCGACGTCTAGATCCATGGAACCCAAGATTGAG
>JAKAPB010000215.1:0-3519 GCA_021823045.1 Actinomycetes bacterium
AATCGAAACTGCTACTTAGCCGACTTGGACGTTATTTGAAGTTCTCTATAAGCGAGGCATTCGGTCCATCCAGTGGCTCAGCCCTCATTCTCGTCCCGACAATGGTAATGGTGTCCTTACTTTTTTGCTGCGTGACCATCGACTCCGCCTCGCTGTCAATACTCCAGCTACGTACCGACCATCTCGCCGCAGATTGTGCACTGCTTGGAGCTAGGAGTCTCTCTCAGTCAGCTTTTTTTACTTCGGGCAAGCTGGTCATCAACCAAACTTATGCCGAAAATCAGGTTACCTCTTACCTAAGCTCTATTTCGTACTCCAGTGACTATCGGGTCAGCGGATTCTACTTAACCTCAAGCGGCCCGACAGCGACGGTGCACATCCTCGCCACTGCCCGTCTGCCCATCCCACCGCCGAATTGGCTAGGCCCAAACGAAATCACTCTTTCTGCTACTTCCAAGGCTGACGAAGTCTCTGGCGTGAGATAGTTCCCCTATTTGCAAATCAGAAGCGGTCGGCGGACGTGTCTTTAGAGGCGCTTTGATGCGGAGCGGGCTTTTGCTCATTGGATCTACTTGCCAGTCTGAGCTGACGAGTAAGCCATGGTCCCTCCAAGAAAACCTAGCTCATATCAAGTCGTTCGCTCGCCTAATCTCGAGCGCAAGGTCATCATCGACTCCGGTTAGCGCGTCTACGACCCCGAGTACATCTTCCTTGGTGCGATTCTGACTCAACTTAAACTTCGCCTCGACTCGGTCGATTTCCAATTCGACCCCTACGATCGCCCTTAGCTGAGCAGTTATGAAATCAGCTGGCGCCTCGTCGATACTCCAAGGCTTCTCTAAGCGAGCCTCATGGTGGTTGGTCAGTCGATCTACCAGGTCCCTTGTCCAATGTGGATCATCTTTAATAGTGAGCCGACCATAAATATGGGCGACCACATAATCCCAGGTAGGAACTACTTTACCCCCATCCAGCTTCGACGGATACCATCCAGGAGAAACGTATCCGCTCACTCCCCTCACTATCACCACCGATGGACCACCCCCCTCAGCGGCGACATGTGGATTCTGACGAGCCAAGTGACCTTGCAGCGTTCCCCAACCTTGTTTAGAAGGAGAAGGTACGTGCAACATAGGCAAGGTCGATATCAGGAGTGAATCACCAGAAACGGTAATCAAGTCACAAGCTCCGATGTCTTTGAGAAACTCCTCGACTTGAGGGTCGTCCCTTGCGGCAAAGTGTTTCGGGATGTACATCACACCATACTAGCCGCCTACCCAAGTGGCCTTCAATGGGATCGGCCCCACTCCGTTCAGTCGCCGCGACATCAACTGATCTGATCTGTTGCTCGGTCCATACCGATTTGAGCTAGCTAATAAGTTGACTTCAAGACTCTCTGGGGGCCAGCCGGGTGATCACCTTCCAGGCTGAGCTGAGGATCTCGTCCCGTTTTTCGTCGTCAGTTCCCTGAGACCACAAGGTGACGCGCATGAAATAACTAACCAGAGAGACGTCGGTCATCTCGATCTGACAACTCGAGTCGTCGAGGAGGCCAGAAAGCTCTTTAGCAAAATCCTTGGGGTCAATTGAGATAGGCACCTCGCAACGGATCCTGGTCCGCCTCGACTGGGTCTTCGTCCGATTCGTAATTGCGCTCTGGGCGAGAATACCGTTAGGAACCACCATCGATTCGCCATCGTCGGTCAGTAGCGACGTGTACATAAGATTAATGTCTATTATCCGCCCGTTGTATACAGGCTTAAGGGCCTCATGGGGAAATGAAGGCATCAAAATTGGGTACTGCCAGGTGATAAAGCTGACAGCATCGCCTACCTGAAAGGGCTGAAAGAGAACCAGCCAGATACCGCCCAGGATGTTGGTAAACATGCTCTGTCCGGCAAGGCCGATCAATACGGTTAGAAATGCACCGCCAAAGATGACGCTAGAAAGCCCAACTCCCAATGCAGCCAGCACCGCTAATGCTAGGCCAAGGTATAGAAATAGTTGAGTCCCAAAACCAGCGACCGTCCGCTGCCTAGCGGACATGGAATCGAAGTTCCTGCGAAGCAGGTGTTCTTTGATGATCCTTGAAAGCGCTAGCCCTATAACTAGAATTATCAAGCCTCGCAGAAGGTGCATCACCGAAACGCTGATGGAGAGTTGGGTATAGTTATCAGTCAGAACTGAAAGCAGCACGCCACCTATTACCAAAACTAACAACGCCCTTAGCCACGGACCATAATTCCGTACCCCGTGCTGTCTCTCTCCTTTTGTCATTCTTCTTCCTTTGGCGCTCGACGATCAATCCCATAGCCAGGGTCCACTCGAACAGGTATGAAATTTACTCCCAGCTACCTTTTCCCCAGGTATCGGGCCTAAATTTCCCTCAATTCCTCGTGGGCCGATTCCACGCGACCATCCTCCGCATCACTAATGGCCCCACAAAAGTAACCAACGACAACTATGATCAAAATAAGGCCCGATCCTATACACCGCCGAAGAGGTCTTCAAGACACGGCCCACAGATCAAATCGCACCCATGGCTCCGCGCCCTACGCCGAAGCGACCACATCCCATCACGTTAATGCCACTAATCGGTACAAGCAGAGCCAGTGAGATCCCTCGATCCGAAAGGGTATCCTACTTCTTCTTGCCGGGTGGCCCCTTTCCTCCCCTCGGAGGGGTGGGTGCAGTGGGGAGCGTCGTCGGCGGGAGTGTCGTAGTTGTAACAACCGTAGTCGAAGTGACCGCGGGCTGAATGACGGTAGAGGTAGTGATCTTCGGTACACGGTTGGAGCTATTGTTCGACGCCAGCGTAGACCAAACCACTAGGACCGCCACTAATAGCACCGCCGCCAAAGCGTAAAGAATCTCCTTCGGAACCCTGAATGGACCAAAATTCAAAAAAGCCAATGGTTTTGCCTTGGACTCGGTCGTTGGCCCGATCTTCTGGGTCAAATCGGTAACTCCCCCGACCGAGGATAAAAGGAGGGTCTCCTCGAGAAGCGGGGGCTGCTCTAATGTAGCAACGAGCCAGTCCTCCTGCGAGAGCACGAGGGAAAGCGCACCGGCCATCTCCCTTGCCGTTTGGAATCGAAGTTCCGGTTCTGGCGACAGAGCCTTATCGACTATCTCCACCAAGGATCTCGGTAGCTTTGGATTCAACTCGTCGATCGGAATCCTCTTTGCCTCCCGAGAAGCAAGCACTATCGACATGGGAGTTTCCCCAACGTAAGGTCTCTTTCCGCTGAGCATCTCGTAGAGTATTGCACCGACTGAATAGATGTCCGACATAGCGCTCGGACGACCGGAAAGCATCCGCTCGGGAGCTAAGTAACTCGGAGTGCCGAAGATCTCTAAAGTGACGGTCCGGTCGTCATCTTCTCCACTCTCGGCGATAGTTGCAATCCCAAAATCTGCGACCTTTACCCGCCCATTTGAATCGAAGAGGATATTAGAAGGCTTTATGTCTCTGTGAAGAATCCCAGCTTCGTGCGCAGCCCCTAGGGCACTCAGTAT
>JAKAPB010000215.1:3529-4670 GCA_021823045.1 Actinomycetes bacterium
AGCAATAGGTCCCTTGAGAATCCTGTCTTTAAGTGTCTCTCTTTCGAGCAACTGCATAACTATATAAGGTCGGTCGCCCTCTTCACCAACGTCATATACCGTTGCCACAAAATCGTTGGAAACCTTCGCTGCGGCGCGGGCTTCGATCTCGAAGCGCTGGCGCTGATTTGCATCGGAAGTAGCTACTGTCTTTAGGAACTTAATAGCAACCTTTCGGTGCAACCTGGTGTCCATAGCCAGGTACACCTCGCCCATCCCGCCACTCGCGAGCAACTCCGAAAGTAGATACCTGCCACCCGCTAAGGCAGTTGCCGAATCCTGCACTGGCCCATTAGCTCCCATCTGGCTCAAGCCTAGTTTGTGGAAATTCGCTTTGGGTAAACTTCCAGCTCAGAGGTATCAGATCACTAAATCGAAGACCTCGAATCTAAAAGGACGCCCATTACGAAGTCGAGCGTCTAGTTTGGCCCCATGGCACCTTCAATCGGTCGGTCTCAAAGAGAAGCATATGAATCCCTGGAACGGGTAGTAGATGCTATTGAAGCTAATGATCCGAAAAAGATCCGCACTCTGCTGGCAAAGGCAGACACCCTCGACATAATGGGGATTTACTCCGAGGCGCGCAGCCTCTTCTACCAACTTGCTTCCCAGTTGGAACTGAGGCTAGCAAACTCATCAAGCTCCGAAGATCAAAGTCTCTTCGACGAGGGTCCGTGGTTGGAAGGATTCAGACAAACCCTTTCCGAAATAAAAAGAGCCCTGGGACCCAATCCGCTATCATTTCGGATAGACGAACTGGATACCCAGGACCAGAATAAGCACTAGAACCAATGGCATCTGCCACTGGTTATGATGGTTACTTCTTCACTGGCCAAACCGGCAGAATAATCTTGCCGAAGACCGAAGCCAGCAGTCCAGCCGCTGAACAATACCAAGCCATAATTGCAACGATGATACCTAGGTAACCACCGAGCTTGATGATCGAGAGATTATTCGCAAAGTTGCCCCAAGTCAGCAAGATGAAGGTGATTTCAAGCACTACAAGAAGAGCTGCAAGAGCTCCATTGATAGCAAACGACCCGATCATTATGTAGATGGTGAACAGTGTCCATGCAAGCAGGAACAGTCCAACCGCTTCATT
>JAKAPB010000216.1:0-533 GCA_021823045.1 Actinomycetes bacterium
TTCCAGGCGATAAAGCATAAGTGTGCGGACATACTAGTCGAGGTCGAATCGGCAAAATCGGCCGCCTACTATGCGATGTGGGCGGTGGCAAATGATCCAGACGAAGCCATGATCTCCGCTCCCTTAGCCAAGGCATTCTGCGGCGACGCCTACTTTTTTGCTGCGGCAGAGAACATCCAGATCCATGGTGGAATCGGATTCACCTGGGAACACGACGCACACCTCTACTTCAAGCGGGCCAAGTCCTCCCAGTTGCTATTTGGATCTTCAAGTGATTTCCGTTCTATCCTGGCCGAAAGGATCGGCCTTTAAGCGGAGCGGAGCGGGACTACTAAGTTCCAGCCAGATAGCAACTTCAAACCGATATCAACTTCAGCCCGATATCGTCTCCAACTTGAAGGGGCCTGAATCCGAATTTCGTCTGGACTATTCCGCATAGGGTCAGTGTTAGATACCACATAGGGTATGTTAGGATTGATAACAAACCGGACGGAAGGCGGATGTAGCATGAGTGGATTTACCAAGTTGGTGCA
>JAKAPB010000216.1:543-4639 GCA_021823045.1 Actinomycetes bacterium
AGAGGGGTTTCGGAGTACTCACCGAGATTGACGTCTCTGCGACCCTAAAGGCAAAGATTAACGTCGATCGGAGCCCACTGAAGATTCTTGGTGCGTGCAATCCAACCTTTGCAAATAAGGCGCTTGAAGCGGATCCCGACATGGCCCTGGTAATGCCCTGCAACGTAGTTCTTTCTCAAGAACCAGATGGAATTTTGGTGCGGGCTATCGATCCAGCGTCTCTCGTGTCTACTGAGGACATGAAGCTTCTGGCTAAAGAGGCCGGAGATGCATTGTCGGAGGCCGTTTCCGTCCTCTAGGCTTACACGCCATTGGTGGGTCTCGACTAAAAACCTTAGCCATCCGGGCGAAGTAGTTATCAAGTGGCCAGAGTGGCGCGTAGTTGATTCGAAAGGAAAGCAATGGAAGTTTCCGTGGGATCTGGTGATAAAAACCACAAGATGATGGAGGACCTACTCCCATCAGCGAAAGCGTTGCGTGGTGAGATCCCAGAGGTTTATAAGGGCTTTTCGGAACTGTCCAAAGCGGCAATGGCCGATGGGGTGATTCCGGCCACGGTCAAAGAGGCCCTCGCCATTGCAATCTCTGTGATCAACCGTTGCGACGGATGCATAGCTTCGCACGCCAGGGCGGCGGCGATAAAGGGGACGACCAAGGAAGAAGTTGCCGAGGCCATCGGCGTGGCTGTTCTGCTCTCCGGTGGACCCGGGACGGTTTATGGCCCGAGGGCTTATGAGGCTTTTTTGGAGTACAAGGCCGAATATGACGCCAAGAGGCAGCAGAAGAGACCAGAAGCGTGACCCTTTAGAGGTTCGAGGATATGCCCTTTGCGATCTTGGCCGCGGGGTCGCAAAGGGAGAGCTGATATAACGAGCGGTATCCACACACATCCTCGACCTCGTTCAATACGTACGACTCCCCGTAGGGGATAAGGTCGATGGCGTAGTTCCCAGGTCCAAGGTGTCGGTGTAGTTTTTGGGCCACCTCCACCTCCACCTCGCTCGGATCGTAGGCCTCCACCCTCCCACCCTGTTTTAGGTTTGCCCTAAATTCTCCCTTAGCAGCCGTCCTGACGGTCCAGTAGGTAGATCCGTCTAGAAAGACGTAGCACCTGTGGTCCTCAGCAGTGGAGGCCGAGTAGTTCTGATGTAGGATGGCGTCTTTTTCGTCGGCTTTCGGCCGTGGTGCCTTGGAATCCACTAATTTAACGCCGTGCCCACCGTGGCCGAAGTTGGGTTTTTGGACTTCAAGTTCAAACTCGGTGCTTATGGGATCGTCACTAAAACTCAGCACGGAAGTTAATACTTCTATCCCTAGCGCCGCAGCGGTCGCCATCGATAACGCCTTGTCGTAACCTACTTCGGCAATGGCCAGGCTATTGAATACAGCAATGCCTAGCTGTTCGAAGACCCTGGTGATGTCGGGATTAAAGCTCCGGTTCACTACGAAGTCACAAGGGCGATAGTCGCGCTGGATTTTTAGTGCAAAGTTTTGGTAGCTGATGAGTTCCAGCTTTTGACCGAGTGCTCCAAACGCTGAAATCAGCTGAGAGATGAAGAATTCGTTATCTTTGATGTCCTTGTCGCGGTAGATTAGCCAGCCAGTCATTTTGCTACCCGTCACCGCTACTTGGAGGTCGAAGTTTGCTGACCGATAGCCGAAAGGATGTCGACCTTGGCACAGTCGATGTTAGTTATCTCAGAGAGTCGAGTTATGTGGGGATTTGAGTTGACCTCACATACCAGCCTGGTGTCCCCTTCACCGATCAGTAGGTCCACCCCACAGAAGTCAGTTCCAACGGCCCTGGCCGCTCGGAGCGCTAGGTCGATCTCAGTT
The DNA here is from genome assembly GCA_021823045.1 of Actinomycetes bacterium. The sequence continues at coordinate 2,380 of JAKAPB010000216.1, forward strand.
CCGTTCGGTTCGATAACTTCGCCGACTCCACCTTGTGTGAGGTTCGCCTGGAGGGAATCGTCGCTGCTTCGTTGGCTAATCGCACAGATTACCCGATCCGACGCTACGTGGACTCGAATATCCCTCCCATAGGAGGTCACTACCAGCTCCTGGAGGATCGCTTCACGCATTTCGTTCTGGCTGAAGGTCTCTATCAACTCATCGTCGTCGTTGATGAGGTAGACCTGGGCTCCAAATGATCCCCTCGAGGCTTTGGCGACCAACGGGAACCCTAACCTCTTTGAAGCCGCTAAAAGTGTCGTCGGGTGATGAGGTTGTGAAGGGTAGGGTCTCGGCAGGATGATCGTCGTTGGTGTTGGTATATTTGACCGACTAAAGGCGATGTGCATCTCCCTCTTATCGTCACATGCCCTGATCGCCTTGGCAGAGTTGGAAACCTTCACCCCGCAAGCTTCGAGTGACTCAGCCAAGTGGACGTCTTTATCGAGGAATAGTGCGACATCTGGCCTGCTATGCGAAATCAGCTCTGGCTGTGATCCCGATCTCTGGGCGATGATAACGTCTAGTGGATTTATCAGTCGTGAATCCAGACCGAGGGCCAGTGCGGCTCTATGGTGCCTTCCCCCGTGTTCTTCAAACTTTTCCCCTAATTCGGTGTTGGCAACTACCCATATTCTCACATAGCCGACCCTAGGCGCAGCTCACTTGAGCTAGGTTCGCAGCTGAGATAGTTTTTAGGAATTACTTTGGGCGGTGGAAATTGCAGGTAGATATCGAAATCGACGGTCGCATCCTAGCGGCTTACCTTCATCGGGCCCAAAAACCTCAAAACACCCAAGGCAACACCGTACTGGTCGCCGCCTTTGGCACCCCGGTAGGGACAAACATCTTGGATCGGGGGCACCTTGACTCAGAACTCGCCGAACGACTCTCCAATGCGACAAATTCAAACTGCATATCGGTCTCGCTCAGCGGCGTAGGTAACTCGGGGGGTACATTCTCCCTTTCGAACTGGACCGACGACCTCGTCCGCGTGGTCGAATATGCGATGAAAGAAGAACTTGGGTCACGGGTAGTCCTCGTCGGTTATGAATTAGCGGCTATTTCGGTCGTAATGGCGGCTATTGCTTCGGGATCGGTGGCGGGTGTTGCGAGCATCGACCCAGCCCTCTATATCTTTGAGGAGGACTTTGACCCAGAGTCATACCTAAAGCTATTAGAGGGCTTCAAGGTGAATGTGAAAGCCACCACTGCGGCTGGCTTTCATGCCGAGATAGCATCGATTGATACCTTCGAAGAGGTGAAGATGCTCGGTGACAAGCCATGGATGATCATCGTCGCCCAGGAGCGAACCGAGTCTAACCTAAGGGTATCCAGGGAACTAGTTGCGAGCGCTCAAAGGGCTGAACTCCACAGAATAATAGCGGCAGGCGACGGATTACGGGCAGACCCGAGGGTCATGGCGATATTCATGGGCTGGTATGACAGGGAGTTTTAGGCTAATTTTGCCATAGCTTCATCGATAGCCCTGCGGAGCCCCCTCGCTGAGGATTCCGGATTAGAGGATTCGGTTAGGTACCTCACCACGACGAATCCCCTCGCCCCGGCCATGACTAGATTTTCGACCGATTCTGGGCTTACCCCGCCGGTGACGAAGAAGGGCTTAGTGGAATACTTCCTGGCATATTCGAGATATTCGATGGTCGTGCCGGGTCTGCCCGGTTTGGTGGGGGTGGCTACGATTGGCCCGACCGACAAGTAGTCTGCGTCGGTTTGATTTCCCCGTTCTAGCTCCACTGGCGAATGCGTCGATAGCCCTACAATCGACGACTTAGGGAGGATCTTACGGGCCAACGAAATCGGGGCGTCGTCCTGTCCTAGGTGGCAACCGTCGGCTTCGACCTCTAGAGCAAGGTCAACACGGTCATTGAGGATGAAGGGTACAGCCAGCTCGCCACAAACCTTCTTCAGCTCCTTGGCGGCGATGATGACCTGCTTTGCCTCGGCGTTTTTCTCCCTTAGCTGGACGATGTTGACACCGCCCTTGATACACGAGGCAACGAAGTCAACGAGGTCATCTCTGATCGGAGTGCATAGGTAGATCATTCCTGGGTTGGCTACCAGGTCAATTGGGCTACTCGCCAACTTTTTTGTCGGCCTTCATGTGGGCTTTGTAGGCTCGCACTCTTAGCAGCGATTCGGGGCTGTCGATGTCGGCCACCGACATGAAGACGCCTGGTTGCCCATAGGGGTTAGCCGC
>JAKAPB010000217.1 GCA_021823045.1 Actinomycetes bacterium
CTCTACGTTGCCTTGATGAAGCCAAGGCGCTCCACAGCACTTTACTCCTTCTGGCAAGGAACATTCGACGTGGTTATGTTCGTACACCCCGACCAGGTCCTTCCCAACCCCAGGGTCCATATATTCGATGAAACAGGTAGGAAACACCGACACTTTTGCCTCACGGTCCTTGATAAAGGGCCTGAGTCGATTCTTGAACCACGTAGTAAACCTGACTTTGGCGTAGGGCGGCAGGAGCCGATGCTGTGAAATCCCCACAGACTTTTCCATTGCCTTACGAGCCGCAGATTCTCTGTTACCAATGGCCTTATTTGCTAAATTGGAAAACGTCACGGAGAGCCCGCCCACCAGGTCGGTCCTAGCTAAAGCTTGGTCAGTAAGCTTCTGCTTAACTGATAGTTCTCCCTGGTGAACTTTGATCGCCTTTGCCCTCAGCATCAATCGAGGAAAGTCCAACTCCCACTCGTGCGGGGGGACGTAGGGGCACTTCACATAGCACATTTTGCACCCGAAGCACTCATCCACTACCTTGTCTTGCTCTTGTTTCGAAAGACCTCCAACGTCGCCGTCTTTAGCGTCAATAGCATCAAACAAGCTCGGAAAGGAGGGACATAAGCCAACGCAGACCCGACATCCGTGGCAAATGTCATAGACCCTGGTCAGCTCCTGACGAAAATCGGCTTCGTCGAAGTAGCTTGGGTTGGAGGGGTCGTAGGTGGTAGTCATCATTCTCCATTCGATGGTCATATCCCTCGGGGCAACACTCTTCAGCCACATACCGCGCAGACCAATGCGGATCGACTAATTGCAAACTCTCTAACAAGAAGGCGGCTCAAGCTCTGGCTTAGCACAAAATTTGGGGGTCGGTGCAATGAGTCACCAACCCCCAGAAGAATAAAAACTATAAAGCCTCTAGGCCTTGTGCAAAACGCCCAGCGTGGCTCTTCTCTGCACGGGCCAAGGTCTCAAACCACTCCGAAACCTCTTCAAATCCTTCCTCCCTCGCAGTCTTTGCAAAACCCGGATACATCTCGGTATATTCGTAGGTTTCGCCCGCAATCGCAGACTTAAGGTTCTCCTCCGTCGGTCCCACGGGCTCACCGGTCACAGGATCACCTACTTCGGCCAAAAAGTCAAAGTGTCCAAAGGCATGGCCGGTTTCACCCTCTGCTACCGAGCGAAATAGCGCCGCAGTATCTGGATAGCCTTCGATATCGGCCTTCTGAGCAAAGTAAAGATAACGCCGGTTGGCCTGTGACTCGCCGGCGAAGGCCTCCTTTAGGTTTTCCTGGGTCTTAGAACCCTTAAGTTCCGCCATGTCTGTTTCTCCTTTTGTTTGTTCTGATCTATTTATTTTGATCTATCTGTTCTGATCTATTTTCTGCAGGTGGACAGTTTGATTCACATTCTGGTGGACCACCTAGGCCACCAGAGCGCGCCGATACGACTGTGTCTGGCGAGTCTCTATGGATTCCGCTCAGTCTGACGGCACTTTTTGCCTTGAACCGACCTCCGGTTGGTTTGCGCTATCAGGGTCGATACTTTGGCAAACCTCGCATACACCCCTTAGAATTACCTCTGCCCGGGTGACAAGAAATACTACGTCGCTACGCCCGTTAAAAACTCGTTCCAACGGCCCCAAGTCGATGTCGGCGACCGACCCACACACCTCACAAACTAGGTGCTGGTGGTCGTGATTGACATTTGGATCGAATCGCATCGACCCACCACCAAGTTCTAAAAAGTTGACCATGCCCAATTGTCCAAGCTCGTTTAAGGTCTGATATACGGTCTTAAGTGATACCGTAGGCATATCTTGCTGAACCATCCGAAAGATGTTCTCGGCTGTAGGGTGCTCCGTATTTTCGGCCAGGAGATCGAATATCCTTTGTCGTTGTGGGGTAACTTTTTTGCCCTCGGCCCTAAAACGAGTCTCCATCTCCAGCGCGGCAACTTTCCGATCCTGTTTCACGAAGAATCCCCTTTATTCACACTAACTAGCAACTAACAATCATTTACGAATATTCCGAACCTGGAATGATTTGTCTACAATCCGCTATATCGAACAACTAGCTCAAACAACACAAACTGGTCCGCAAAAAATAGCCTTAGAGCCCAGCGACATAGCCCTATTGTCCAACTATGCCCTAGTGTGGTATCACAACAGTTTGGACCTATAAAGGGCATCCACCGTCGTCCAGGAATAACAAGAGGTTTCATGAACAGTTCGCTCAAAGATTACGACGTACTAGTCGTAGGAGGAGGTGCTACGGGATCGGGCGTTCTCTTGGATGCGGCATCGCGTGGCCTCAAAGTGGCGTTGGTGGAGTCTGACGACATAGGTTCCAAGACGTCTTCCGCGTCTTCCAAATTAATCCATGGCGGCCTGCGCTATCTCGAACGAGGTGAGGTCCGACTCGTCGCAGAGAGCCTCCGAGAGAGAGCAATCCTGCAAAAGACGGCATCCCATTTGGTGAAGCCCTTGGGATTTGTGATACCTGTACACTCCCGAAGCAGGCTGAAGGGAGTTTCAAAACTATTCGGCCTCTCCGCAACACTCTGGGGTTACGACCTCGCTGGATCCATAAGGTCCTCTAAGGCGCATAGGAGACTTGGCGTCGACGATACCCTCAAACTCCTTCCGACCCTCCAAAGAGAGGACTTAGTCGGTTCTCTCCTATATCATGACGCTTTTGCTGACGACTCGCGCCTTTGCCTCAACGTCTGCATTACCGCACAGAAGCATTTTGGTGCGGATATCTTCACACACACTAAAGTCGACGGTTTTACCGGTCCCGGAGCGTCGGGATATGCGGAAGTAAACTGCCTACCCGATACGTCCGTCGGAGATGGAAAACCCTTCACCTTACGTTCGAGGGTGGTAGTCCTTGCCGGTGGACTGGCTAATGGGGCTTTATCCGAATTGGCGAGATCCAACTCCGGAGTAGGCATAGTTCCGGCGAAAGGGGTTCACCTAGCCGTACACGGATCGAAACTTCCCCTCAACTCGGCCGGTGCGATAGAAGTTGGAGACGGAAGGCGAATATTCGTCGTTCCGTGGGGTGAATACTCATACTTCGGCACCACCGACACCCCATTTAATGGCCCAGTTTCTGCACCCGATATCGACGATTCCGACGTTGAATACCTCCTGTCAGCGATAAACGCTCGCTTCTCGACCAAAGTCTCAAAAGCCGACATAACCGGGGGTTGGTCTGGTTTAAGGCCGCTATTGAAGCCGGATATCGATGCTTCTGATACCGCGGAGCTTTCGAGAAAGTATGAGATCCTCACTCCGACCCCTTGGGCGATAGTTGTCGCTGGTGGCAAGCTAACCACATATCGAGCGATGGCTCAATCGGCGGTTGATCTTGTGTGTGAAAAGCTGGACCACCAGCGAAATTCAATGACATCAAGGATCAACTTGGTCGGCTCCTTTCCGGTATCAGACCGTGCCCAACTAACGGCTAGGGTCAGATCACACCTCCCCAGTCAACTCGGTTCCGAAACGCTAAATTCAATCACCACCCACCTCGTAGAGCGCTATGGAGCTCAGGCAGTGTCGGTAATCAAGACGATGGGGCAAGACCCCTCGTCTTATCAGGCCCTCGCAGGCGGAGACCTAGTCGGAGAGTTCGAATACCAGATAAAGCACGAACTGGCCACTTCGGTCAGCGATCTGCTAATGAGAAGGTCACGGATCGCGATACTTGACCATTCCAAAGCAGAGCTAGAACTCGAGCCAGCCTCCGAAGCAATTGCTAGATATAAGGAACTAACTACCTCTCAAATCGAGGCACAAAGGACGCAGTTCTTGTCTTCCATTGCCCGGCTTAGAGTTGGAAACGGCTAATAGAGTCGGCGTCGCTAGCGCGACCTAAAAAGATCCAAGTCAAAATTTCAGAAAGGTAACCTCCGATGACAGTGCTGGTAATCGACATCGGATCCTCTTCCATTAGGGCCTCGGAAGTCTCGCTCGTCGACTTCAGGCCCAGATTTATCGCCCAGGTCCCCACTAAGCAATTGAGCCCCGCTCCGGGAATAGTGGAAATCGATACCGTTGGACTGAAGAGGGCAATTTTAGAGGTGGCCGAAGCCGCAATAGCCGACGCCGGAAGTCGTCTCGAATCCATTGCAATTGCGTCGCAACGAGCGAGCGCGATACTTTGGGACAAGGCTTCAAATAAGTGTTGGCCGATCGGAATCTCATGGCAGGACCTCCGCACCGCTTCCACCTGTCTTATGTGGCGCTCCCAGGGGTTAGAGCTTGCGCCTAACGAGACCGCTACCAAGTACGTGGAATTACTCAGGACATCCGAGGGGCAAATCGCCCAACCGGCACTGGGGACAATTGATAGCTTTGCGGTTAGTGTGCTAACTAAAGGCGAAGTTCACATATCAGACATCACTAACGCCGCGACCACCGGTCTGATCTCATACGATGGCGGCGGCTACGATCTACAGCGCATCGACAAGCTCGGAATTGACCACTCTTTCCTTCCCAAACTCGTGGAACCAAAAGGTACTATGGGTGTCGCGACTGCGCTTTCGAGACCCCTGCCGATCACAGCTTTAATCGGGGAT
>JAKAPB010000218.1 GCA_021823045.1 Actinomycetes bacterium
ACTGGAACAGGCGTCTCTTCTACTGGCGGCAGGGCAACGGCTACACCTACTGCGTAGACCTCGTTTGCTGACTTGTGGCGATAACGCGGGCCCACCGGAATAAATCCCTTCGGGTTAGACAGGCCAGGACTCTTGGCCACGGCATCTACACCAGCCAGCGGTGGGATTACAATTGATAGCACTGACTCGATTGATCGCGACGCCTGGACTTCGACCGCCTCTGCAGTTATTTTTGTCACCGCCGCCGAAGTTTGATACTTGATGTCGCGCTCTTCCAATTCACCTTCGAGAAGTTGCCGGATCTTTCCCACCCCACCCATGCCCATGTGCCCAAGGAATGGCTCGGGAGTAACGAAGGTCATCGGTACCAGATGTCGCAGTTTTCGCCTGCGCAACAGGTGATCAAGTTCGAAAGCCAGTTCGTAGGCGGGTCCGATGCAACTGGCGCCGGGAGCCGCCCCAATCACGACCGGACCCGGTTGACTTAGCAATCTCCGAACTGCGCCGGCAAGTTCCTCGGCTTCTCGGGGAGACATTGGTGAATGGCCAGGCCCGTCAAAAGGACCAAGACCTTCCACGGCTTCGTTAGCGCTGCGATGGCCGGTGGCGATGATGAGAAAGTCGTATCGATACTCTGCCACCGTTGTTGTCAAGGATTTTTGATCGGTATCTATTGCGGTCACGGTTTCATGAGCGAATTTTACTTGCTTACCTGCGAGCGGTCCAGCGAGGTCAAAAGAGATGTCGCCTAGCTTGCGCGATCCCATTGCCACCCACGTCAGAGACGGCACGAATGTAAAGCGCTCGTCTTTGGATATAAGCGTGATCTCCGCCCTATCGGGGCCGAGGTGACGGCGTAGCTCATAGGCAGCGGTCAGACCGCCAAACGACCCGCCGACGATCAGTATTCGTATTCGCTCAGTCATTCGTTACGCTCTCTTTTCATATACGGGGAATGTTTGATTGGAATAAGCTCGAAACCGCCACAATTTGGGATCTGGTTCCCATCCGGCTATGGGGATGAAGGTACCCAGGAGCCTGCCACCTTCTTTGTCTAAAGCGTCCAGTCGGCATATCTCTCGAGCGTCGAGCGCCATCCTCCGGGCCACCTTCGTTACTGGTCCGTGTTTCTGTGCAAGTGTCGGGGCATCCACCCGAACCGGGGTAATGAAGCACCGAAGTAGCCATGAGATCTCGATGGCAGCAACCGTTAAGTACTTTTTCTTTGACGGCGACGCAGCCGACCGAGTCGCCAAGACGACGGACTCTAGCCTCAAGGCATTCGCGATGGGCCAAGGGGCCAGTCAAACGCAGCCCGTTGCAAGAACGCTCGGTGCCATAGGGCGGATCGTCCAGAGCAAATGGCATTCTCATCGCAACCTCGGTTATCTGGTGGTTGTAATTGATGATGCCGCTTGAAAAATGCTTGAGGCTTCCAATCCAATAGCTACTGGAAGATTTGCTTGTCGCCATTCCGGCATGCCATCCTCAAGGCATCGAGCTTGACGGCCATGTTCCTGGAGGGTTGCCACTGCTTGAGGAGCAAGAAGACATAGCGGGCCACGGCAGTAGGCTACGATCTCTATCTCAGGATCGAGCTCATCCAAGCGTGCCTCGAGGTGCTCTAGTGGAAGGGAAATAGCGCCAGGAATATGCCCTGCTTCGTACTCTTGTGTCGGCCGAACATCTAACACCACAACGTCGCCGATACGTGCACGACTAAGGAGTTCGTCACGGCCTACCCGTTTGGTGGTCTCAGCATGAGACCCAATTTCCGACAGGATTTGTTTCACCTCGGCGAGTCGTGCCTGAGCGAGGTCACCGAGAGCAGCAATAAACCGACAAACCTCCTCGCCAGCAGCCTTGTAGTATCCGCGATTGGCTTCTCTGCGGGTGTCGACGAGCCGAGCCTGCCTCATGATCTGGAGGTGTGCGGAGGCCGTTGTAAGTTTGAGGCCCGTTGCTATCGCGAGCGCCTCGACACTTCGCTCACCCTGGCAAAGTAGATCGAGCAGCTCGATTCGTTTTGGATGAACCACGACCTTACCAATTCGTGCCAACTGCTCGTAGATGGCCACCGGTGCTTCATCGGTTCCCAGGTTATCCATAGATCTATGGATAACACAGTTATTCAAATTGTGCAAGATTCCGTGAATAGAATGCCTTCACTGTACATTTAATCCAGCACGACGGTAATCCAGCACGGTGGTAGGAGTTGCATTTGAATAGCGGTATCCGCATCAAAGGGTCGCTCCTCCGGGTTGAAGGCGCAGACATGTGCCGGGAAGGTCGCATTTAGGATAATAGAACCACCTCCTGTCACAATTGGATGAGTATTCTTCGGGCGGGCTCACTAACGAAGCAGTCCATGAAGTCGGGACGATTCATCGTTCGAGCTTCTCTACGAACAGAGGTTTGCTCCTGGCCTAGCCCGAATTGTTCCAAATAGTTTGCTGTCTTGTAGAGCTTTCTGAAAATGCTAGAAAACGTTGTTGGTCGGCTATGCACCGGGGCCCCGTCAGCCAAGATTAAGCAGCAGAAAGGAATGTTCTCAAGTCTTGGGAGTTATCTGCGAGACGATCCATTTCCGTCGATCACGAGCCGCCAGCAGGGATTTCATGGCCGGAGTCGGTTCGAGCGGTGTGGACTGTATTAGTGTGTTGTTCCCAGTGCTCCTCGATGTGACCGAAATGCCAGATAGACAGGGCAATGCCCCAGGTAACGATGAATACGCCTACGATGAAAAATCCGGCGTGATTGATGTTGAAATTAGCCGAAAAGCGCCAGACACCTCCGGTGAGACCCAGCTGGCTCTGCAGTACTGATAGCAGTTCAATGGTGCCGATAATGAACGCCACTGCCACCGAAAGTCCCGTTATCGTGATGTTATAATAGACCTTGCGGACGGGGCGAAAGAAAGCCCAGCTGTAGGCGAAATTCATAAACACTCCATCGGCGGTATCGAGTAGCGACATGCCAGCGCCGAAGAGGATTGGTAGCGACAATACCGCCCAGAAGGGCAGGCCTCCGACCACTGCAGAACCGGCAAGCACCAGGAGAGCCATCTCCGTAGCGGTGTCGAAGCCGAGGCCAAAGAGAAATCCGATGGGGTACATCTTCCAGGGAGCGTCGACCCTGCGGGCCAGGGGACCGAAGAATCGGTTCATCATTCCCCGGGAGTTGAGCTGGTGTTCTATCTGTTCTTGGTCGTAGACCCCCTTGCGCATGCCGAGGAACACCCGAATGATCGACACCAGGACGACGATATTCAAGAGTGCAATCAGATAAAGAAATGACCCAGATATCAGAGTCCCTGCCATCTCCGTGTAGTGATTTATCCCCGAAGCGGTATTTCTTGCACTTTCATTTATCAACTTGATCCCAAAGTTCAACAGTATTGCCATTATGAAGACCACGGTCGAATGGCCAAGGGAGAAGAAGAATCCGACCGACAGAGGCCGTTTGCCCTCCGCCATGAGCTTGCGCGTGGTGTTGTCGATCGCCGAGATGTGATCGGCGTCGAAGGCGTGACGGTTGCCAAGAGTGTAAGCCAGGATTCCGGTACCGATACCGAAGGTCGACCTAGCATCGATGCGAAAGTGTCGTTCCGCCCCGAGGAATAGCAGTCCAAAACCAAGGACGTGAAGGAGGACTATGAACCCGACCATCAGTCCGGCCCGGGACCACTCCTCTCGAGCCAGAGCGCTCAGGATCCTTCGAAGCCGAGAAGGTTGACCCGCCAAAGTTGTTTCCGCCATCTTTTATCCTTCATCTAATGGCGGAGGATAAAAGAGTTCGGTTCGAGGCCAGATTTGACACCGAACGAACCGCCCATCCTCCGTGGACTGAATTCGCAGATGCCGCACAGGCGACCGGACTTATCCCTCAATGAGGGAATCACCGTTGCGGGACAGCGCCGGAATCTCACCGACTTCGCTAAAACGACACCACCCTAGGTAGCCAGGGCAGCTCTAGAGTACCAGCCTTTGGTGCAAATTGTTTGCTGAAACGCTCGATGAAGGGCTCGTATATCTCCAGCGTCCCCTTCAGGACTGAAATTTCGCACCATGTAGCGTTTTAGTCAACACCGTACGCTCCACGGGAAATGTCCTACATGTCACAGCCTTGAACCTTCCACGCTCCGCTGCATTCAGCGTGGTTTAGAGCTTCGCCGGCGAGGTGGCCGATGACCATCCGGCAACCCACTCCAATTGAAGCGAAGGTCTGATTCCGATTGTGACCGCCTGACATAAGAAAGCTCTCCTGCTTAGCTGAGGCACCAAAGACGAGAAGGAGGATCTCTCGCTTTCCGGACTTACTGAGATAATGGGCCCGTAACCACCTCAAAAATAATGCTTTAGCAGTGAAGATCGACGCGCTTCGACATTTAAGTCGTGTTACTACGGGACTCTGTGAGCAGGGATTATTCGGAGGACTCCTTTGCTTCGAAATCCAGGTAGCGACCTGGCTCTTTCATTTTGAGATTCCGGAGTATCTAGGCTCGGCTTGATTGCCGTAGGGGCGAATCGTCCCTCTTTAGCCTCCGTAGTTAAAAGTGCATTCGGTCAAGTTG
>JAKAPB010000219.1 GCA_021823045.1 Actinomycetes bacterium
CGATATCTGGCAGGCTGAAGATTGGCGAAAGGTCAAGACCTTGGGCTTTGTAGTGATCTATTGCTCCGGCAATATTGAGCGATTCAACTTGTCCGACCGCTTCTTCGATCGACCTAAAACCTAAAGCCGCGAGATGTTCCCTAACTTCTTGGGCTATGTACTCGAAGAAGGTGACGACGTACTCTGGCTTTCCGGAAAAGCGCTTCCTTAATTCGGGGTTCTGGGTAGCGATGCCGACCGGACAGGTATCCAAGTGGCAGACACGCATCATCACGCAGCCAGATACGACGAGCGGAGCGGTTGCAAATCCGAACTCTTCGGCGCCCAAAAGCGCAGCGATCACCACGTCCCTGCCGGTCTTTAACTGTCCATCGACCTGTACAACGATCCGATCCCTGAGGCCATTAGCCAACAGGGTCTGTTGGGTCTCGGCGAGGCCCAGCTCCCACGGTGCGCCGGCGTGTTTGAGGGAGGTAAGCGGTGAAGCCCCAGTTCCGCCGTCACCACCTGAGATCAGTACGACGTCAGCGTGAGCCTTTGATACACCAGCAGCGACGGTCCCTACACCGACCTCCGATACCAGCTTAACGTGCACCCGAGCAGACGGATTAGCCGACTTCAAGTCGTGTATCAGTTGTGCTAAGTCTTCAATAGAGTAGATATCGTGGTGAGGTGGGGGCGAGATCAGTCCAACGCCAGCGGTCGAATGCCTAGTTTTTGCTATCCACGGATAGACCTTCTCCCCTGGCAGCTGTCCACCCTCGCCGGGCTTTGCGCCTTGGGCCATCTTGATCTGCAAATCGTCTGCGTTGGTCAGATACTCAGCCGTCACTCCGAACCGACCCGAAGCCACCTGCTTTATCGCCGAGCGGCGAAGATCTCCATTCGAATCTCTAGTAAAACGGTCGGCGTCCTCCCCACCCTCGCCGGTATTCGACTTTCCGCCAAGCCGATTCATCGCTATCGCTAAGGTCTCATGAGCTTCCTTAGAGATCGATCCGTAGGACATCGCACCGGTAGAAAAACGTTTGACTATCTCTGAGACCGGTTCTACCTCCGATATATCCAGGGCCGGTCTTAAGTCGAAGTTAAATCCAAAGAGACCTCGAATAGTCGCCAAATTCTTCGACTGATCATCGACCGCCTTCGAATACTGCCGGAAAAGGTCCATTCGCTTGGAGCGGGTCGAATGTTGGAGCTTGAACACCGTTTCAGGATTGAAGAGGTGGTATTCGCCTTCTCTGCGCCATTGATACTCACCCCCGACGTCCAATGCCCGATATGCCTGCTCGCTGGGTCGTGCGAGATGGGCCAGATAGTGGCGCTGCGACACCTCATCTGCTATGGTTTCCAGACCAATCCCGCCTATACGGCTTTGCGTACCATAAAAGTATTCATCAACGATCGCTCGATCCAATCCAATCGCCTCAAAAACCTGAGCCCCCGTGTAGGAGGCAACCGTCGAAATCCCCATCTTAGACATAACCTTAAGTACGCCTTTAGTTGCGGACTTGACGTAATTTCGAACCGCTTTTCGTGGCTCAATATCGGTCAAAATCCCCTCTCGGATCATATCTACGATCGTGTCGAAGGCGAGATATGGATTGATCGCGGCTGCGCCATAACCGAGCAAAAGCGCCATGTGATGGACTTCTCTAGCCTCGGCGGTCTCGACTACCAGACCAACTTGAGTTCTCGTCTGCTCACGGACCAAATGATGATGAATTGCAGAAAGCGCTAGCAGGGATGGTATCGGGGCGAGACTCTCGGTGAAGTGCCGATCCGACAGGACGATAATATTGGCTCCCTCTCTGATGGCCGTAGAAGCCTGCTCCCTGATCGAATCCAAAGCGAGCTTCAAGCCCAAACCCGATGCATTAGGTTCGAAAAGAGCGTCGATCACCTTCGCCCTATAGCCCTCGACACCGCCATCCTCGTGGATGTAGACGAGCTTTGCTAGCTCATCGTTGTCGATAATGGGGTGTGGCAGATGGATCTGTCGAACCGATTTAGCGGTTGGTGAGAGAAGGTTCCCCTCTGGGCCGATCGTCGCCCCCATGGAGGTTACCAACTCCTCCCTGATAGCGTCGAGCGGCGGATTTGTTACCTGGGCGAAGAGCTGAGTGAAGTAGTCAAAGAGCAGCCTCGGCCGCCTTGAAAGCACCGCAATAGGTGTATCGGAACCCATCGAACCGATCGGTTCGATCGCTGTACGCGCCATCGGAGCCAAGATCAGTCGAAGCTCTTCAGATGTATATCCGAACTCCCTCTGAGCGACGACCACCGAGGAGTGCTGCGGAACCAGCATATGCCTTGGCGGGAGGTCGTCCAAGGAGATAAGGTTCTCATTGATCCAGAATCCATAGGGGTGTTGAGAAGCTAGCTGGGCTTTAATCTCGTCGTCAGAAACGATACGGCCGAGCGATGTGTCAATTAAAAACATCTTACCGGGCTGTAGTCGCCCCTTTTTTGTTATTCGGGACTGGTCCACTTCAATTACGCCAACTTCGGAAGCCAAGATAACCAGGCCATCCTCTGTCACCCAGTAACGAGATGGTCGGAGTCCGTTACGGTCAAGCACCGCTCCAACAACGCTCCCGTCGGTGAAGGTGATCGATGCCGGGCCGTCCCACGGCTCCATAAGCGACGAATGAAACTGATAGAAAGCCCTTCTCTCTGGGTCCATAAATTTGTGGTTCTCCCACGCTTCTGGGATCATCATCAAAACGGCATGCGGAAGGCTCCTGCCGGCCATATGGAGCAATTCGAGAACTTCATCGAAAGAGGCCGAGTCTGACGCCTCTGGAATGCAAATGGGGAAAATCCGGTCGAGGTTGCCAGGAATTATGTCACTCTCCAACAGCGACTGCCTAGCGGTCATCCAGTTCCGGTTCCCTTTGAGGGTATTGATCTCACCATTATGGGCAATGAGTCGATAAGGATGAGCGAGACTCCAAGATGGGAAAGTGTTTGTAGAAAATCTCGAGTGGACTAGCGCTATAGCACTACAGAGGTCCGGCTCAGAGAGGTCTCCGAAGTACTTAGTCACCTGGGGCGTAGTGAGCATACCCTTGAAAACGAAAGTACGACCGGACAAAGATGGAAAATAGATTCCATTCAGTTCCCTCTCCGACCTCTTCCTAATTACAAATGCAAGTCGCTCGAGAACCATCTGGCTCTCACCCTGGTTCCCAGAGATAAAGACCTGTCGCATATTTGGCTCAGCGGCCCTCGCAGTAGCACCCAGTGAGGAGTTATCAGTTGGCACTTCTCGCCACCCAAGGACGCTGGCCCCTTCTTCAGCCACGATCTGGGTGAAACCTTCCAGCACGCCAGGATCGGCCTCGGGATCGATAAAAGCTATTCCAGTGACATAGTGAAACTCGGCTGGCAACTCGAAGTCGACCCTCTTACGCCAGAATTCATCAGGATTCTGAATTAGGATTCCGGCCCCATCACCAGTATTGGGCTCCGCTCCCGACGCGCCACGGTGCTCAAGGTTTAAAAGCGCAGTTATGCCCATCTCCACGATCGAGTGCTTCTTTCGACCCTCTACGTCGACAACAAAAGCCACCCCACAGGCATCGTGCTCATTCTGTGGGTCATAAAGTCCGAAACGGCCTGGTGCCAATTTGGGCATCAAAGACTCCTTCATCAAATCGATTGCACTGGTATGCGAATATTCTCGTTTGTGCATCTTCGAGACGGCTCTGGCCCAAAGCTTTGAGCTATCAAATTTACCAGCTAAAAGACGTCGGTTCTGCTATGGTTTCCAGCAAAATTGAAGAGGACCGCTGAGTTCTCTTGTGGGCGGCCGTTTTTTAGCTATCCGAGTGCGAGTAGTTCAGCCCGCTAAGGCTATCCCCATCACTAGGACCGCTACTGAAGAAAGGGCGGTTATCGCTCCCCACACCCCATTGGCAATGGGGGACTTTGCCCTCTGGTGTAAGTAAGCCGAAAGACCGGCAATTCCAAAGACAACAATCTTGATGCCTAGAACGATCTTCCATGCAGTTGACATCTTCGCCATATCGAAGGTGGCGGTATTCCACAGACCAGTAATCACCAGGATAAAATAGGCGGGCCACGATAGTCGGGCAAAAGCATTGGCCGCAGCCTTGGTGACCTCTTTCCCCTCTTTCCTAAGAGTAGGAACCAGACCCGCCAGGGTTATCTGGCCTCCAACCCAAATAGACGCCGCCAAGACGTGCAGTGTAAGCCGAAAGATATCAATTCCACTAGCCAGCAACCTTCGCCACCTCCACGGTTACACTAGCTGGAAGTACCCTAGTATTGATTTATGCGATAGTTATTTTTGATCTTTGTGTAACGTGCGAATATATAGCCCCTGTTGTATGGAGAGCCGAATTAAGATTTCGCCTACGGTGCCGATAACAAGACCAGTGCTGCATGTTCTCAACCGCCCCATAGCATCGTGAGTATGCCAAATGGATAGACAATTTAGCTCTTTTACAATCGAAGGAGATGAGTTCGTATCTATTGGCGACCCCTTAGACCTGGGGCAGGGTTATGGTGTAACACAGACAGATCTACATCAGCATGTCACA
>JAKAPB010000220.1 GCA_021823045.1 Actinomycetes bacterium
TGACTTTCCCATCGCAGTTGCTTGGTCAGAAACTCTATTCCACCACTCCGTTGTACGTAGATGAGGTAGTGGACTCTACCACGCCTGAAGGGATCTCCATGAATACCACGCTAAATGGCAAGTATCCCGTGGTAGTGCACGAGGGCATCGAAGGAGACAAGTTAGTCATAACGAGCCTGTCCATATCCTGACTTGGGCATCTTGCCGCTACCAGCTTCATCAAATGGCTGGTTTTATCAGAACACCGGCATTAATCACGCCGACCCTACCGAACCCATACCAGAAGTTACAGAAGGTCGTCCAAAAATCTGTTAAGCCTCACCATCGTTTCCGAATCAAAAGCCCTGCCTTCTGAGGCTATCGCCACCTTTATTCGAGTATAAGTTTCTGCCTCCATGCCGCAGTCCCTACACAACTCCAGGTGGTAGCTAATCGCATTGACGAGCAATTCATCTCGAATCTCACTATCAAGATATTGTTGGAGGCATCGAGCAGCGGTTCTGCAGTGAATTGATTTCGGTTCATCTTTATCGAGACCGCGATCCATCATTGCTCACCTCCTATTAGCCCCTGACTTACTAACACCTCTTTTACTTGTCGTCTTCCACGATGAAGACGACTCATAATCGTGCCGACTGGAATTCCCATCACGTCTGCCGCTTCTTGATAGCTAAGTCCGTCTATATCTACGAGCTCAACCGCATTACGATAGTGACCTGGCAATCCGAGTATCGCCTTTTTCACACTCGCCACGAAGTCGTTACTCTCGAGGAGGTCTTGAGGGCTTGCGGTTAGAGAGCCATCCGGATGCTGCTCCAGCGTCTCAGAGTCACCAGAAAGCCCAGGTATTTTCTTACGACCGGCATTAATCGCCGTGTTTCGCAGAATTGTCAGGAGCCAGGCCCTTAGGAATCTACCATCGAACTTATCCCAGGCCCTATACGCCTTAGTCAAGGTCTCCTGTACGAGATCCTCCGCATCAGCACTATTGTAAGACCTTGCCACGTGCAATAAAATCGGGATCTCGGGACGAACCGCCTCGGTGAAACTTGGCCGGGCAGTTTCGGAAGCCGTGGGCGCCTTACTTGACAACTGCCCGACTTCCGTGTCAGCAGAACTTGGCCCGCCTGGATCGGCGATAGCGCTCATCTCATCGACCCAATCAGCAACGGCCCACTCGCAATTTCGCCAAAGCTGGACACCGCCAACTTTCATCCTTTAGCACCAAACCTTAACTCACTCCCCTAGACGACAAAAAAGTCACACCATCCAACTCTACAGTGGCGCCTTTCATAATTCGCTGACCGCTACAAATAGCTCCTCGCTCGCATCGGATCTTTTCGAATCAGGAAGGCCTAACTACCAAACATGCGCAGATCTCAAAAGTCTGGCGGTTAGACACAGCGGCCCCAAAACTTTAGAGCAGGAGTTTGCAACTGCTATTCAAAGCAGCACGTTAGGGTTTAACGTTCTGCCTGGATTGAATAGCTCTATCAACCCGCGCATCCTCGCTAGCTCGCCTTCCGACCGGACAAGCCCTAAAAACTCCTTCTTTAGGGTTCCAATCCCGTGTTCCGCCGTTATCGATCCATCGAGACCCGCTACCCGCTGATAAATCGCCTCTTCGGCCCTTTTCAAAATATCTTCCTCACCCAGGAGATTGACATGGATATTCCCATCTCCGAGATGCCCAAACCGCACAACTTCAAGGCGTCCGGCAAAATCCTTCTGGATTGTGTCAATAGACTGCCACAGTGTGCCTAGAGCGGCGATTGGAACGGAAAGGTCAAGTTTTAGCGGCTCCCCGCTCCTCTGAATAGCTTCTGTAACGGATTCCCGCCAAGACCATAGGCCCGCCCGAGAGCCTAAATCCATTCCAAAAAGCGTCGACTGCAACTGCGACTCATCCAGCGATTCTTCGAGAGTTCTCATAAGCTCATTGCTTGCATCACCATTTGTGCTTATTTCGACCAAAAGGACGATTTCGAATGGGTCCTTTACGGGAAAGCTAGCCCCATTCAACTCCTCCACAATCTGAATTGCCCTCTTCGAAATCATCTCGATAGCAGAAATAGAATCCGTCATTCGTCGAATGTTCCCCGCAAAGCGCAAAGCTTCGGGAATCGACATGAAAGGAACAACAGCCACCGCTTTGGAAGATAATAGTGGAACAAGTCGCAAGGACAGCTCGGTAATTACCGCTAGCGTCCCCTCCGATCCGACGACCAACGGAGAAAATGATATACCACTGTTATCTTTAATCAACGGAACATTTCTCGGGGATTCGGTCCCGTCGCCCCAAACACACCTGAGAGAAATGACCGAGGAGCGCATCGAGCCATAACGTAGGACGTGCAAGCCGCCAGCATTCGTAGCCGCCATACCTCCAAGAGTGGCGCTTCCCCTAGAAGCTAGGTCGACTCCTAACGTCAAATGGTATTTCATAGCCTCTCGCTGAAGCCTCTCTAAGGTCACGCCAGCATCGACCTTGGCCACGAGCGTATCGGGGTCGACCTCGCATCTGGAATTCATCCTGCTCAAGCTGAGCAGTACCTCTCCATCTTGGGGTATCGAACCGCCCGATAGCGAGGTGTTGCCACCTTGTATTTGAAGCTTTACCTGAGATTGAATGGCCGCCTTGACGACATTGACAACATCTTGATGATCCCTTGGTCGGACCAACAAATCACTGCTTCCTTTAACCCTTTGAGTCCAATCGGTAACGAAAGGCGAAATAAGCTCAGGATCCTGCACGATCGCGCTCTCGTCGAGCTTTGGACTTATTGTTCCGACAAACTTGATAAGGCTTGGATTGGTCACCAAATCAAGATTACACCTAACCCTTCCACTTCTAATACTTGAAAAGATCGCCCTAAATCCTGAAATGGATTAGAACCTTATTTCCCACTCAGCAAGTGCAATGCGAAAGACAATTCAAATCAGCTCGAGGGAACTATCAGCTGCTCGCACCAGCAGGCAGAAATATTACCCGCGGATTCCAGCAAGAAATCGTAATTTAACGAACTGGCTACCATGCGTGAATCGATCACGAACCCAGGAACCACCCGCCACTTAGTTCGGCTAGCTTGCTGGCAACTCCTTGCGGATTAACAATGGGGCCAATGCCTACGGTTTTTTTTCGCCCATGGCCGCCGGCCAGAACAGAGATAACAGATTTCGGAATATTTAGGGAGTCGGAGAAAAAGCTAACAAGCTGTATATTAGCCCTATTCTCTACAGCAGGAGCGGTCAACAAAACCTCCAGCCGCTCCTCTTTTACTCCTTTAATCTCTAGTCGTCGCGACGACGGCTTCACTAGAACATAGACCCTTAAACGATCTCCATCAAGCTTTAAAAACGAAACATCCTGCAAAAGGTCACCTCGGTAAAGCCACCAAACGGTATCTCATAGTCGCCCCTTCAGAAGTTTTTCAGCCGTTGCGCCCCCCGGATCGCAGCGCCCAGTTCAATCCGTCCACTTAGTTTGGAAAGGCTAGGAGAGGTTCGCTAGCCTTTCCGCCACATCGTAGAGAGTTGCATCGAAGTCCATTAGCAACTTGAAGGTCTCCCTGGCCAGGGCCACATTCCCCACAGTCTCATATAGGCCCGCCAGCACGTATATTTGTCTCAGATCGTGAATTCTTGGTCGGCGATCATGTCCGAGCGCCGTCTCCAGGAGAGCTATTGCTTGTGCGATTTCACCGGACTCGGCCAGATGGGATGCAAAGACAATTCTTCCCTCTGCAACCACTTCAGCCCCGGGAGACGCTTCTTTGAGTCTTTTCCAAACTGTCTCAAGTTCTTCGAAACGACCTAGCGCACGATAGCAATCCGCAATCACCGGATCCTGCAAATTGGAACCCGTGAGCTGATGGCAATGCTCCAGACGTTTAATCGCATCCTGCCACTTACCAAGGCGATATTCAGTTAGACCGATCAGTTCAATCGCAGAGACAAAATTTGGTGCCACCTCAAGCACATTCAACAGCTTTGTGCGAGCTTCGCTATATCGATCGTGCTCGTAGGCATCTATGGCATCGACCATATTGCGAGCGGCAACCGACCTAAGCCTCTTCACTCCGGCCTCGGCGAGTTCGCCTTCTACCTGCTTGTACATCGCATCGAGCTTCTTTGAGCTGCGCCTGGGTGGCGCGACGTAGCGGAGGTTGCGGATGGGCTTGGGCACCTCCTCTTTTACCCAAACCTCGGTCTTGTTATCAGGCAGCGTAGTCATGGCTGGTTTAACAGGCTGATTTTGGGCATCCGAGGACACTTCTACGCCAATCTCTTGATCCCGTAGAGACTTGCGAACCAAAGAGCCATAGCTCTTTACCGCCTCATCGACCCTTGGCTCGGACTCAAAGCGACCACTATTCGACATCGATGATCGCCGACCGACGTCCCGTCCCTCCAGTCTTGGGGATCGTCTTTCTGGATCCTTTTGACCTCCGGATCGGTTACGCGAGTCCTGGTTTCGGTCACGATCGCCCCTGAACGAGGAGTCACGATCGTAGCGAGGCCTGTCCGACGAGTCAGATGGCCTCGAAGATCCATAC
>JAKAPB010000221.1 GCA_021823045.1 Actinomycetes bacterium
CGATCTGCACTGCGACGAGGTTGGGGGGCCCGCTTTGGCACGCATGAACCGGCGCTGATCAGGTTATAAACCGTCCCACACCAAGCGAGTTCACCGCAAAACGACAGGGAGAGAAACACAGCGAATGAACGGGATGACGGAAAATCCAGGTCAAGCCGCTACTCTTGAAGCTTTAGTCCCAGAAGCCCTTACGAGAATAAGTGAGGACTCTGTCTCGCACCCCAGATTTGACGGTCGAATTGCGAGTGGAACTGACTGGCCTTCAATCACTGCCGTCATTCCTACGTTGAACTGCTCAAAGAAATTGGAGCGTTGCCTTCGATCCCTTGTGAATCAGGACTATCCTGGCGCTCTCTCCCTTTTAGTTGTCGACGGCGGATCACATGATTCAACAATTGAGGTGGCTCTAAAATTTGGTGCGAAGGTCCATGTAAATCCTGGTCAATACGTGGGCGGAGCGAATGGGAGCAGGGCAGATGGCGAGCGAATGAGCTATACAGACCTAATCTGGTATGTCGATTCTGACAACTACATGATTGGAAACAGGGTAGCAACCTTGCTTGCTCAGCCATTTCTCAAGGAGCCTCGGCTCTCTCTGTCTGTACCATTGCCATACGTCGATCCAAAGACGAGCCAGCTTAGTCAATGGCTCGCTCTTGAAGATAGAGCGTCATTACTTTCCGAAGCTTATCGCGGGACTAGGCAGGAAAATTGCTTTATAGTAGACAGTTTAAAGTATGGGTTGACCAACTCTGTTTTAATCAAACGGCAACATTTACTGGATGTCGGGGGTTACGATGTGGACGTTCGGGTGCTCCGTCGACTACGTGCGAGGCTTCACGCCCGTGCAGCCATAGTTCCCGCAGCAACCTTCGTGCATCAACAAGAAGGAGGCTTGATGTATTACCGATCCAAATGGATCGAGAGAATTGTTCGGTACGGACACATGAGTCATGCGGAGCGCCTGGCCTTTCTTAGCTCCTCCAAACCTACGGATTATTATGATAGCGTTGGTCCGGTCGGGGAAGCAATCAAGCAACTTGTAAGGCCAATAACGACTGGCATCAAGCAATTCATGGATTGCGGAAATCCAACTTGGCTTGTGGGACTAGCCTATCCAATTGTCCCAATATCTATATTTTTTAGACACCCATTACTCACCTTAGATAGCGTGCGGTGGATGACATAGCCACATCAATCCTGATGCTGACTGACTCGGCAAGCTACAAGCATACAGGAACTCAGGGACGGGACTTTGGAGATGGTTCGATCAAGCATCGAAATTAGAGAACTCGAGCCCAAACCCCCTTCAATGCCCATACCGTTCACCATTGCAAGCTCGAAGTGATGGAGCTCAAGAAATTCTAAAAGGCTTTTAAGCGTAAAGAGCCGCAGATGTCCCACCGGCCTCGTCCTCGGTCGTAGTGACCCCCAACCCACATTCCATTCAGTCCCCGTTTCCGTCATCACCGGTTGCAATCCGGCGAGGAGCGCTAGACGGTTGTACCACGATGCAAGATTAGGGGTTGTTAGTACGAATATACCGTCAGTCCTAATTACTCGGTGAATTTCGCGAACAAAGTTATCGGGGTTAACTAGATGCTCTAATACCTCGCTCGCAATCACTGCCCCGAAAGTATTCGGCCTGAATGGCAATGGGGCTTCCGAGACATCGGTCAATATGACCTGATATCCTGCATGGACTAGATGATTAGCCGATGGTTTGGAAGCCTCAACCGCAACATACTCTGTAGTTCCGAGACGCAACCGCTTGCTTACAATGTCCGATACTCCAGCTTGTTCCGGCCCGATCTCTAGTAACGGGCGTGCCACCCTAGATCCGATCAGCGTTTCGATAGCATCCAACACGTAATTATACCTTTCGGGAACTGCCCTTCCATGTGACAGAGGAAAATACTTCCCGTATACCTGCGTGCTATAGAAGTCTCTCATTTCATTTAAAATGGCTCGAATAGAGGCGAGCGTAGGCCTCCCTAGCTCTTGCTTCGGAGAAAAGGAGCGCGCGACAACGTTGGTAGCTTACTACATTCTCACGGAAGCGATCGTCCTCCAGTCCGGTGATAGTTTCAGTCAATCGCTCTAAGGGCGCGTCTTCATGAATCACTGCGGGTGAAGCTCCTATGACTTCAGGTACAGTGGAGATACTCCTCGCCACCACCGGCAACCCCGACGTCATCGACTCAAGGAGAGGGTATCCAAATCCTTCCACCGTTGATGTGTGAAGGTACGCATCACAAGCGTTGAATATTAAGGGATAATTGTGGGCAGATAAGGTCCCCATGTTAATGACCCGAACGCCGCTAATGTAGACGGGTGTGCCTACTCTAACAATAGAATAGTTGGTAGGAAGTAATTTCGCAACCTCACGCAACACTTCCAAGCCCTTGTTTGAGGTGGACCCGCCAACAGATAAGACTAGGCGCTTATCGTATGGGAGCCCGAGTTCTCTTCTCACGAAATGCTGTGGCCGCTCGTGAAATCTAACTTCATCAGTCCAGTGGTGAATCACAGTACTGCGCAATCCGAGTGCATGCTCGAGTTGATTTGCCGAAAAGGTGCTTGGAGTAACAATCGCCATTGCCGAACTGAGTCTTCTAGCAGCGGTGCGTCGAAGCCAGGCATTAAGGAATTCGTTCGCGAGCCTAGCTGGACTCGTCTTTGCCTCAGAGACGAAAGAGCGGCCATAGTAGTCATGAATTGTCACGATCACTCTTTCAGCCGAATTCGCCAAACAGGCATGAGCACCACACAGGTGTATGTTGCCTTCACTCCAGCCGGGTGTATGCTTTAGCCTATTCTCTTGGATCTCAATAGCCAAAGGTACCGACATGGTTCTGATGGCATTGGATCGCGATGCATGCGACGATTGCAGGTCATGCGTTATGACTTCACGTACAAAGGGAGAAATAAGCCTACTGAGGCTCGCGGCATAGTTTCCGATACCTGTTTCCGGGCGATGGTCGTTGACGAGATGTATGGGATTTTCCAGAGTGGTCACGGCTAACCCTCACCACATTGCGTTCAACACAATTTGGTGATGGACCCAGACGAACGCTCTCCGCTTGAGTGTTTCCCTACAAGAGATCTTGTCTGGAGTCCCGAAATTGGTTCCACTGGTCATAAGTTAAGCAGCCCTCACGCCGACCAGACTTCGCGGAATCTCCGTCGATGGACGTGAGGATCGAGCGCTTCCTCGGCCAAGTAGGGGTTCATCCTCCACCGATTCGAGGGGAATGTTTTTTCGTATGAGCACACGATTGTGGACGGACTGACGGTAGCGGTGGTCCCGCTCCCATCAGCATCGCGAGCACTCGGTCTCGGAACGATTCGCCCTGCTTCCGACAGGTCCGATAGACGGTCAGCAACCGCTCAAAGGCTCGCGCCCCAACCCAAGTCCGCCGTCCCCCGCTCACTTTGCGGATCAGTACCCCTTGCCGGATCGCGTTCTCCGCCCCGTTGTTGTGGTACGGGACCCCCGGCACGCGCAGGAAGGTGAACAGCGTCCCCCGCCGACGACCGAGCTCCTTCGCGATCCGTCGGGCATCTCGGCGGAACTTGGTCAGCCGAGCCCATTCCCCGTCGAGTATTGCGTAGCCAACAAGTATCGTGTGGACTGGGACACCCCGTTAGCGAACGTTGGACGGGTTCGCGTTGTTCCGTCGCAGTCTCGACCTCTATTCAACCCCTCCTGGCCATGGGCCCGGACCACTTGTCGTCCTCAGGATGTCCTGGCACTTCGAGTTCCGGGTCGTCGACGGCAATCGGTACCTCTACCTCACCGAGAAGAAGCGGACGGAGAAGGGGCCACGCAACGTCCAGGTCATCTACATCGGCACCGCCGACACGCTCCTCCGAACGCTCGCCTCCCCCGGTACTCCGCTTCGCTCCTTCGAGTTCGGCAAGATTGCGGCCTTGCTCCATGCCGCCACCGAGACCGGACTTCTCGAGACCTTCCGTACTCGGGTCCCCTCGAGCCTCTTCGATGGATACTCCATCGAGCAGGTCCTCTTCCTCCAACTCGCCGCTCGGGTCGACAAGCCGCTGAGCCGCGAGGAGATGGCCGACTGGCTCCCCTCCTCCGCCGTGCCCTTCCCGATCCCCTCCGTCGGCTGTCCCTCCTCCCGGACCCTCCGACGCCACCTCAAGCGGCTCTACGGCCGCGGTGAGCAGGACGAGCGGGGTCGTGGCCTCCTCACCCGGGCGGTGGTCCACCGGATCGAGGAGGACGTCTTCCGCACCCTCCTGAGGAAGGGCATCGATCCCCGGTTCCTCCTCTTCGACACCACCAACTTCTTCGTCGAGCACCAGGCCGGACGTTTCCCGGCCCGAGGGCATTCGAAGGAGAAGCGGTACGACAAGCGGCTCGTGGGCCTCGGCCTCGTCACGGTCGGGAACCTCCCCGTCCTTACCGAGCCTTACGCTTCATAGAACGCATCATCAGGCCAAAGTCACGAGTCCTCTCCGTCGAGACGACGGATTCGGGACGGTTTCTCGGCGGAGCGTGCTTCTCGGCTCCTCATCACGTCCCGACGAA
>JAKAPB010000222.1 GCA_021823045.1 Actinomycetes bacterium
GATCCCGAATCCCAAGGCGATAATTGCCACCGACACCATGACCATCACCCAAGTGGTCCGCTGGCTTTTTAGGGCGTTCTTTTTACTCTTCAGCTTTACCACCACTAACCGCCTAGACCAGGAGGGTCGATTCTACTGCCCGAGCTAGACATCGCCGTCTCCCGTGCTACTGGAAAGTTCCGACAGGCCGTTGTCGAGTACTTCGGGCCCTTGATGAAGGGCCTGATCAGGGCCGCTGGAGGTCTGTTCTGCCGTACCAGGGGTCGCAGGCGAGGCATTGCCTCCCGCTCCGGGGACTCCAACGTTTGGTCGGTAGAAACCGAAATGACGGAGGATACTTTTGACCATCGCCTCGCCGTTGGCATCGAGTAGGAATGAACGCTTTCTGACCAGGGCCAATAGTACGAGACCCAAAGCGACTAGCTGCCCGATTATCCCAAAGAAGTCAATGAGGGCCAAAAATGGCGAGCCGCCCACTATCCCGGTGGTCTGCTTGACCGGGGGTACGACCTGGTAGGCGACGAGGGCCGGGTCGACCAACAACTGCTTCAGGTCCAATTGACGCTCTAGTACCAGGTCGAGGTCGCTACCCAAGAAGTACTGCCCTCGTCCTATCCCCTGAGGAATCACAACGTAACCGACCCCATTCGATGCGAGTATGGATCCTAGTTTGACCTCATAGCCAGATATCGCCGACTCAACCGCACTCTCGATAGTCGAAAGTCCCTCGACGCGAGGCGGAATCATCTCGGACGTCTGATTGATCCCGGCCGAAGGCAGGACGGTTAGGGCTAGGCCGGTTGCGAGTCGAAATGAACCAACCGGAAGGTCGGTCGGCGAACCGAGCCATAAGACGTTGGTGTCAGTAGACAATTGCGGGAGAAATGAGACGCTCGTGGCATACCCTCTAGGGGCCAGGCCCATCGTCCCGGAAAATACCCCCGGGGCCACAAAGACCACTCCTGCGACAATCGACAAAATAAGTGCCGCCGTGAGGGGTTGGCGCAAGCCAAAGGAGTAGGCCCTCAGATCGAGCACCGTCGCCTGGATTCCGATAGCCACTAGATCTAGCAGAATCACCCCCGCTACTACCTCGATGAGAGAAAGGGGGATGGGGGTCACACCCAAGATGCCCATAGAGCTCAGCAACCCGAAGAGTAAAACGAGGCACAGCTCCATGAGTAAGACAGCTGCTTCGGTGGCCCTGCGCCCCTTCGCAATAAATGGGGTCAGCACCCCAAAGAGGAATAGCGCACTGACCAAAAACGAGCCGTTTGAACCGACATCGCCAAAGCTAAGAATATGGGCTATCCCGATATCGGCTGGAGTTAGATCCCCAAAGATAGAGGCAGCGGGGTGTCCAGGCAATATCAGGCCGACCGACCATGGAATATTGAGCAAAAAGGAGACGAGTGAAACTATCCCTAGGGTCCGCAAGCTCCCAAATAGGTAACTCTGCCCCTTGCTGATAAGAAGTGGAAGGGATAGAAAAAGCACCGACAAGACGATCACTATCCACAGAGAAGGTGAGATCGCCCCCGCTATCGCGAGCATGAGACCAGCCGCTAAATGAGCCCGCCGTATCTGGCGTCGTGAATTAGTCATCATGCTTCTAGCGCGAACCAGCATGAAGTAGACCCACGGCGTGATCGCCAACGCCTCTACGGTGGTCAGCGAAGAGTTCAGCAGCGCCTGATGGAAAAGGGGGAGGGCAAGAAAGAGGCCGGCTGCAATCTTGGCCGAATCCCGGCCTCTCCTGATGGCAACGAACTTATAGATACCAAGTGCACCGATCCATGGTGACAAGAAGATGATTAAGTGCAGCCCGAGCGTACCATCACCGAGCACTAAGAGGTCCAACACCCCTAGGAGCAACCAGCTAGTTGGGGCGGGTTGGTGACCAAAAAGTACAGTGGGGTAGCTCGAGGAGAAGTAGTGGGAGAATAGATAGCCCGGCGAGGGTATCGGTGCCATCGACCCGAGCAGGGGGATGTGTCCAAAAAGTAGCGACCGGGTCCCAATTAAAAATGCTATGGCAACCACCCAAACGAAAGCCGACGCAACCCTCGACAGGGCCCTGTTGTAAACACGATGCGATTCCTGTTGGATTAGGTCGGGCTTGTGCGAAGTCTCCGTCTTGGGCTCTGGCTGGGCCTTTGAATGAAGTGATTTCTCGAGTCTTTTGATCGCCCTGCGTGATGTAAAAAAGGCGGCAAGTCTGGCACTTCCAGAGATGAAATTTACCTGGTATAGGTCGCTAGAAATACTCTTGGACGCCAGCTCACGGCGTCTGGTCTTGATGTCAGAACGCAGCCGAAAATTCCAAGTAATCGCAGCGATGACCGAAGCCGCTACCTTTGGCCTCCCGGTGAGCAAAAAGAAGGCCGCCTCGACCAGAGACAGGACCAGAAATCGAAATAATAGGCCCTTACGCTGTTTCGGGTTAGCGTCTTTTAGTAAGACCCTGAGCTGATTTTTGCGGGCGTAGTAGACCCTCTGGGAGTGGACCATACCACTTCGCCCACTGGAAAAGCGCCCGGCTCGCCTTCGCCTCGGCAAGTGCGGGGTATGCGATGCGACGAGGAGGTGTCGAACCTTGGCCGACGGAGCGGTCACGACTCGTGCCCCTAATAGATGGGCCCTCCACGATAGGTCTACGTCTTCGTAAAAGATCCTTATCTTTTCGTCGAAACCCTCCATCGCTTCGAAGAGGTCCTGGCGGATCAAAAAACACCCTCCGGGAGCGACAAATACCTCCTCCACCTGATCGTATTGAGCCTGGTCCAAATCGCCAACGTCCACCCTTGCCGCAACCGCCCCGGTCTTATCCAAATCGAGGCCCAGCTGGAGTATCTGCCTAGGCGAATCCCAAACAACGATCTTTGGGGTGACTATCCCGGCGTTCTCGGCGTAAGCCACCTCCATCATCTCGGTGATTGCGTCGGGTGCAAGGGCGATGTCGTCGTGGCAAAATACGAGGTGGGTCGCTCCAGTAACCTCACGGACGGCAAAATTACAGGCCTTGGCGAAGCCTTCGTCCTTCTCTATTCGAACCAACTTGGCGGCCGGCAGATAGCTTTCGACCCTCTCGTCCAATGGGTGCGTGCTCGCATTGTCCACGACTATGAATTCGAGATTCGGGTAGTTAGAGTGCGCCAGTGATACTAGGCACTCGTCAAACCACTCCCCTGGGTCATGAGCCACTACAACCGTGACAACTAACGGAGCTTGAAGCATCAGGTAACAAAGGCTACCACGGCAGAAAGCTTTGTCGATTAGTAGAAATAACCGCAATAAAGAACCGGCGGTGCAAATGCCCTCTGATCTGGGATGATTGCCCACAATCCACTTAGAAGCCGACGGAGGCTAACCAAATCCCACCTCCCCGCGCACTAGTATTCCGGATATGGCCAATTCGAACCACTTGATCCCCGACGAGATAGACAAGCTGATAAACATTGCCGTTGGGAGCGTGGTGCTTGGCCTCGGATTTGTCAATAAGGCAACCAAGGCGTGCACCAAAGGGGCTATCTCTCCCGTAGCCGATCTCGCCAAAATCCTAGGATTTCCGTTAGGGTCTGATCGATCGAAATAGTCGGCGACCAATCTGTCGCAGCGGCAATCTTGCTGCTGTCTCCGATACTCGTCTTGACCTCGACGGCCCTCATCAACGAGGGATCTTGCCTGAGCACGACCCTCCCGCCAGCTAGACGTATCAGATTCTGAGCGATCTCGGCTATCGAAATAGCCCTCCCCGAGCAGACGTTATAAGCCTCGGCGGAATCGCCAGCGACCGCCAGCGACCGATAAGCCCTAACTACGTCCCTTACGTCGGTAAAGTCCCTCTCAGAGTCCAGGTTTCCAACGGGGATCGAGCCGAGTCCTTCAATTTGAGCGGACACTATTCGCTTAGCTAGACCCGAAACGACGAACTGTTCCCCTTGGCCGGGTCCGACGTGGTTAAAGGGGCGTGCGATCACGACACTTAGTCCCCTCCCAAATGCCCCTTGAAGGGCGACAAATTCTGCGGCGGCTTTGCTAGCCGCATAGGGAGTGACTGGTCGGATCGAAATTGTCTCATTGATTGGAAGATAGCTTTGGGAACTTTCCCCCATCAAGCTCTGACCGTAGACCTCGGATGAGGAGATATAGATCATCTTGGCATTGGGGTTAGACTCCGCAAGCGCTTCGGTGACATTCTGGGTTCCGATAACGTTTACCCGGAAGAAAGCCTCTGGGTCATGCCAGCTCTGTCCGACGTGGGTAAGGGCCGCCAAGTGGAATAGCCAATCGACCTCCACGGACCTCATAAAATCTATAATTCCCTTGCGGTCACAAATGTCGAGACCTTCTGGAAGGCCGATGACCGAATCCCCCTCGGCCAATAGGTGCTCTTTGAGCCAACCGCCCACGAATCCGTTTATACCAGTTATCAGCGACTTCATTCGATCCCTCTAAGCACTAATTTCTCTCCGCCGCCAAACGATAGACGGCCAAATGAGCCTTGATCGACGCTTCCCAGGTGTATTCGGACGAAACCGCTAGCCCC
>JAKAPB010000223.1:0-2107 GCA_021823045.1 Actinomycetes bacterium
GACTAACGACGGATACCACTACGCCTATAACGGCCAGGCCGTAGTAGATGAAGGCTCCCAGGTGATCATCGCAGCAGAGATAACCCAGGCAGCTAGCGACGTGAACCAGCTCATGGAAATGATCGCCTCCACCAAGGAGAACCTCGTATCAATTGGGATCGACGACACAGCAAGAGTTCTCCTTGCAGATGCCGGCTACTGCTCCAAAGAAAACTTAGAAGAGATCGCTAAAGCAGGGATAAACGCACTTATTGCAACCGGAAGGCTCAAACACAACGAACGTGTACCCAGTGCCCCAAGAGGACGGATTCCCAATAACGCAACTGACAAAGAGCGCATGGCGAGGCGTCTTCGAACCAAGCAAGGACGTGAAGACTACGCCAGAAGAAAAGCAATAGTTGAACCTGTCTTTGGCCAGATGAAAGTAAAACAGCACGCCGGGCATCTTCGCTTACGCGGAGTTGCTGGAGCCACCGGTGAGTGGACACTACATGCAATTTGTCGCAACTTGAGAAAACTAGCTAATTCACGTCAAAACGCAGTGATAGCGCTGGCGTGAAGGAAGAAATAACCCAAAACCGCCTCAATGAAACTGCTCCACATGCAGTTCATGCGTTCTTAGAGTTTTGTTTGTCGCAAGTATTGCCAATATAAATAGGTGAGGTAGAAAAGTCAGTCCGAAACCCGAAACTGATTCGGACTCACGCTCCTAGGTCTACCAAGACAAAAGCACAGCGACCCGATGAAGCGTCAACTACACGTGTTGGTGTCAGCGTGAGCAGATTACTGATACGAGAAACCCCTTGCTTTAGGGAGGGGAGATGTCACTCAACTGCCCGGGGCATTTCGATCACGGGAACACTCCCGCAGAGCAAGCGGTCTCAACCGCCCGTCGCGGTCCTCAACACGCTGACTGCGAAGTCGGACGAAGAGGTCCAAGGACGAATATCCCAGGTGGCAAAGCGATGCTCCACCCGGAGCCCGGCGAGTGCCACGTCGCTATCGAAGTCATCGATCGAATAGCCGCGATTTAGGGCAAATCCGACTGCGATAGGGGCGTCCGAGCGAAGGTGGTGTGCTACCCGACCGAGCACACGGGCTCCGGTGCCAGGCGCTAGGAAGGGCATGACATTTCCAGCGAGGATGGCACCATCGAAGGTTTCAGGGTGCCCGCCAGCCGCTAGGTCAAGCTCCGCTAGGTCCGCCACCACCCATGTCGGGCCAGGATGATCTTGCTGTGCGGCGGCGATAAGCAATGGATCGACATCGACGCCTAGGACCTGGTGGCCACGCCGAAAGAGAGCTGCGCCAACCCTGCCGGGGCCACAGCCGGCGTCGAGGATCCGTGCGTTGGGGGCTAGCAGTGCATCCATCAGCCTTGCCTCGCCATCTAGGTCGGCACCTTCGGCCGCCAATGTGCGGAACCGCTCTATATACCACTGGGAGTGGCCCTCCTGATGGTCGGTAAACCAGCGCGGGACACGGGACGCTTTTGGTTGATTAGTCACCTCTTCAGGTTAGTGGTCATATCAAAACACCCCTTTTCAGCTGACGGCCAATCAAGAGCATTCTTATGGGAAAGCAAAGCCGCAAGTGGCTTCGTCGGAAAAATAAACCACCTCTCTGCTTCAGCATTCAAATCGACAATCAATTTATTTGCGACTAATGCCCCGAGTGAGTCACGAGGTAGGCTTTTGGTGGCGTTTTAGGTGGAGGGTATCTTCATCAGGATTTGGTATTAAGGCGGATGGATGAATATTTTGGTGACTGGTGGGGCTGGATTTATCGGTTCGAATTTTGTCCGATACTGGCTGGCTCACCATCCAAACGACAGCGTGGTGGTACTCGACGCACTTACCTATGCGGGTTATATCGAGTCTCTTGACGACGTTAGGGACAAGATCGACTTCGTACACGCAGACATAGCTGACCTCGAGAAGGTGACAAGCACCCTTTTGGAAAAGAAGACTGAGGTCGTAGTCAACTTTGCTGCCGAATCTCACAACTCACTGGCGGTGCTGGATCCCCACCGATTTTTTCAGACCAACGTCATCGGGACGCAGCAGATCCTGGAGGCCTCGAAGAGGGCCAAGATAGCGCGCTTTCA
>JAKAPB010000223.1:2117-4526 GCA_021823045.1 Actinomycetes bacterium
TGGGGATTTGGATCTAGATTCCACAGACGCCTTCAGGGAGGACTCGCCTTACCTCCCAAGGACGCCATACAACGCATCTAAGGCGGGAGCGGATCACGCAGTTCGTGCCTACTATTACACCTACGATCTGCCGATCACCATCACCAACTGCTCGAACAACTACGGTCCTTATCAGTTCCCCGAAAAGGTTATTCCGCTCTTTGTGACCAATGCGCTTGACGACAAGCCGCTGCCGCTCTATGCATCGACACAGAACAGAAGGGAGTGGCTGCACGTTCTGGATCATGCCAGCGCTATTGAAGCGGTGCTAGAGAGGGGCAGGGTAGGTGAGACCTACCACGTTGGCTCGGGGATTGAAAAATCTATCGAAGAGATCGCCGATGTGGTACTTAGCGAATTGAATAAGCCATCCGAGCTCAAGACGATCGTTCCAGACAGACCATCTCACGACCGGAGATACCTACTCGACTCTTCGAAATTGAGAAATGAGCTATCTTGGCGACCCTTGTACGACTTTGAATCAGGGATCAAAGAGACCGTCGAGTGGTATTCAGACAACCGAGACTGGTGGGAGAGGCTCAAGGAACGTGCACCGGTGAAGGAAGACGGTTGGCGGGTCGATAGATGATGATCAGCGTTTTGATAACTGGCGGTAAGGGGCAGTTGGGATTAGAGCTAGTCGAGGCATTCTCAAAGCGAGTGGTGGTCGAAAAGGTTCACTCCTTAGACATCGACGAGATGGATATCACCTCGCGCGAATCTGTCGGTGAAATTATCGGCTATCTCCAGCCCGACGTAATCGTTCACGCTGCGGCGATGACGCAGGTGGACTCGTGTGAAGACGATCCGAATCTCGCCTATCAGATAAACGCTCTTGGGACCCGCTGGGTCTACGAAGCTTCGAGGTCGGTTGGCGCCCGGATGTGTTACGTCTCAACCGACTACATCTTTGATGGCACAGCATCAAAGCCCTATACCGAGTGGGACATGCCAAATCCGGTATCAGTATACGGAAAGTCGAAGTTAGCCGGCGAGCGGGAGGTAGGAAACCAGGCCTTGGTGACGAGGACCTCGTGGGTTGTTGGTCGTTTCGGACAGAATATGGTCAAGACCATCCTTCGCTTAGCAGCTCAAAAGGGGGATCTAAGCTTTGTTGACGACCAGTTTGGCTCGCCCACGGTCGCCCACGACCTGGCTGAAAAGATCGTGCAGCTCAGTCTAGAGGGGCGAATCGGTGTCTACAACGTCACCAATACCGGAGCGACGAGCTGGTATGAACTTGCCAAGTTCGTACTCGAGACTGCGGGGCACGACCCTTCGAGGGTCAAACCCATCTCTTCAGATATGCTCCCAAAGGAGCGCAAAGCTCCCCGACCCGCCTATTCGGTCCTCGCACCTATGGCTCTTGAACTCTCTGGAGCTGGGTGTCTGCCACATTGGAAAGACTCGGTTGGCTCACTCGTACGGTATCTGATTGAGAAGGACTAGCCAATTTGGTCCCTACTGACGAAGCCGATGGGTCAACGACAGCGATAATCGTTGACTATTTTGCCGGTGAGCTTTTGTCGCGTGCGATTAGCAGTCTTTTCGCCGATGGAGTCGCAAGGGTAGTGGTCGTGGACAACTCCGAATCCAAGACGTCTTTGGGTTCGCCGTACTACCACGACGAACGGGTGGAGTTCATATTTCCCGAGAAAAACCTCGGATACGGAGCAGCGGTCAACCGGGCCCTCGTCAGAGTGGACACCCCTTTTGTAATTATTTCAAATCCGGATATTGCCGTTGCTACTGGGGCGGTAGCGAAATTGATCGATTTGGCCCTCGACCCCACCGTGGGAATTATCGGACCAGAGGTTTTGGATAGCGACGGGGTGCGCTACCCTTCCTTTAGGAGGTTCCCGTCGCTTATCGATTCGATTGGACATGGAATTCTCGGACAGTTCTTTCCGAACAATCGGTACTCGGCACACTATAAGTTGCAAGACCTGCACCCGGTCGAAGCGGTGGAGGTGCCATGGGTTTCAGGGGCGTTTTTTCTTGCCCGCACGGAAGTCCTTAACTCACTAGGCGGATTTGACGCAGCTTACTTTATGTACTGCGAGGATATGGATCTCTGCTACCGAGCTAGCCGGAGAGGATTTGTGATTCTCTACCAACCCGAGGCGACTGTAACTCACGCTCAAGGTGAGTCTTCGAAGCTCGTCGCCACCAAAAGTCTCTATCATCATCACCGCTCGATGTGGATCTACGCAGCAAGACACGAAAGGTCGACTGCGATCCAATGGTTTGGGTTTTTCGGCCTTGTCTTGAGGTTTTTCGTATTAATCAGCCAAAACAAGTTTCAAAGGATGCGTTTAAGTGCTAGCCAAGTGGACAAGTCCTACTAGGGTATTGCCGTCATGACTAGGG
>JAKAPB010000224.1 GCA_021823045.1 Actinomycetes bacterium
GAAGTCGTTCCGGTTGCATCGGTGGATGATCGAGCAGTGGGAACCGCCAAGCCCGGTTCGGTGACGAAGTCGATCCAAAAGGCATACCACCAAGCGGTTCGCGGTGAATTAGCGGACTACAAGGAGTGGCTCGATTATGTCGGCTGACCTCCCGTTGGGGGTGCTGCCCGCCCACGTAGATATCTACGATACGACTTTGCGGGATGGATCTCAGCAAGAGGGCCTCTCCCTCACGGTAGACGACAAGTTGCGGGTAGCTCGACAGCTCGATTCCTTGGGGGTAGCGTACATTGAAGGTGGATGGCCGGGAGCAAATCCGAAAGACGAAGAGTTTTTCAAAAGAGCACCATTGGAGCTCAAGCTATCTACCGCCGAGCTAGTCGCCTTCGGGTCGACGAGGAGGCCGTCGGGGAAGGCTGAGGACGACGTAGTCCTCAAGGCGCTCGTCGCTGCTGGTACGGAGACCGTATGTATCGTCGCTAAGTCATGGGATTATCACGTGAAGGAAGCACTACGAACCTCGCTCGAAGAGGGGGTCAAGATGGTGCACGATTCCGTTTCCTACTTAGTCGCAGGGGGGCAGAGGGTTTTTTTGGATGCCGAACACTTCTTCGATGGTTATAAGGCCAATCCGAAATATGCTCGCCGGATTTTATTAGCGGCACAGGATGCCGGGGCCTCCTCGCTAGTCCTTTGCGACACTAATGGTGGGAGCCTTCCTTTTGAGGTTGAAGAGATAGTTGGTTCCCTACGAGGTGACTTTTCGGTCGATCTTGGCGTGCATTTCCATAATGATTCCGGCTGCGCTGTTGCTAACTCCTTGGCGGCGGTTCGTGAGGGAGCTACGCAGGTTCAGGGGTGTGTAAATGGTTACGGGGAGCGGACGGGTAATGCCGATCTGACCAGCACTATTCCGAATCTGACCCTCAAGATGGGTGTTGATACGATTCCGAGGGATCGGATCAAGGTATTGACCTCGGTTTCGAGGCACATATCCGAAATCGTTAATCTTGCGCCTTCCAATCAGGCCCCATACGTTGGCCACTCGGCATTTGCCCACAAGGCCGGACTACACGTTTCGGCCTTGGTCAGGAAGAAGGACGCATACGAGCACATCGATCCGGCTGAAGTTGGCAATGGAACGAGGTACGTGGTTTCCGAAATGGCTGGGAGGCAATCCGTTGCTATCAAGGCCCAAGAGCTGGGCCTCGAGCTAGAAGGGGATGAGGTAAAGACGGTCCTCGAACATCTAAAGGACCTAGAGCACAAGGGATACCACTTCGAAGCCGCCGATGGTTCCCTGGAGCTCCTGATGCGAAAGGCCAAAGGGTGGTCCCAACAGTATTTCACTTTGGAATCCTTCAGGGTAATGACCGACTACCGCGAAGGTGGTGAGGCAATTACAGAGGCCACGGTCAAGCTGTATATTGGTGAGGACCGAGTCATCGCGACAGCAGAGGGTAATGGTCCGGTCAATGCATTAGACGGGGCCCTGCGAAAGGCATTATCTGGCCACTTTTTCGAACTATCCCAGATGTATCTGACCGACTTTCGGGTTAGGGTCTTGGATTCGTCGCTGGGTTCTGGTGCGGCGGTTCGGGTGCTACTCGACTCCACCGACGGTTCTGACAGCTGGGCAACAGTGGGAGTTTCGCCGAACATAATCGAAGCATCATGGCACGCTCTCGTGGATTCGATTGTGGTCGGTCTATTAAAGCTCACCGGAGTTGAAGCTTCGAGTTAGTCAACTGGCTAGCGAGCGAATAGGCTCTAGTTGAGACGTTATGCGACCCTCGTTGGAGGTTTTTCTAAGTGACACAGCCCGACTACGTACCAATTGCTGAATCTGAGGAGGTCCGGAAGTTTTGGGTACAGCCCGCATCTCCCGAGGCTGGAGTTGTAAAGGCGAGTCAACTCAGCCTTCCCGATCAACACCGAGGTGACAGGAGGGGTAGTCCTGGCCCGGACATGGGTTACGCACTGAAGTTAGGCCAGAGATTAAAGGGAACACTCGAGCTGTCTCCTCACGAGCACGAAGAGGACGCGATTGCCGCAGTTGTGGCACTGGCTATGAAGAGGGCTTCTTTATTTGGAAGAGCACCCGTCTCGACAGACCTCGAAGTCTCTGCGAGTCTCCTCGGATACAGGGGGGGAGTTTCACCCGAAATCAAAGCGAAAACGGCCAAACTTTCTTTTGGCGCTTCTCATGACTACCAGCGCCTTAGGACACTGGTCGATTCGGTGATTGAGGAATCTCTTCGTCTTCCGCTCGATAAGGCAAAGGCACTCGCAGCGAGCTAACTCTTTGGATCCTACCGGGAGAGGTTTTGACCCAATAAAAGAGGGCATGATCGTGGTGCCAAGATGGATGTAACGATTCATGAACGGGTTTTCTGATTAGAAAAGGGCGGGGCGTTAGCGCCCCGCCCTTTTTGTAAATACTAAATGCCAATCAGGTTTTATTTTCCCGATAGAAATCTCTCCAGATCAGCCTGTAAATTCCTATCTTTTCAGGTATCGACCTAAGTCCCGGTATGAAGGGGACAAGCAGAAGGGCTAGGGTCA
This sequence comes from Actinomycetes bacterium, assembly GCA_021823045.1. The sequence continues at coordinate 2,566 of JAKAPB010000224.1, forward strand.
GGACGGCCATTGTCGACATGACAAGGGCGTCGGCATTCCCAGATGAGGAGTAGGGCGGAATCTGGTACCACATGGTGTACAGCCAGAGCCAAGGCTGTCCCGGGAAGTTCCCGGTCTCGTTCATCATGCCCCATTGGGTTCCTAATAGGTGGTCTGATTGCGCCAGCTTGGCTAGATAACTTCCATCGGAGATGAAAAGCAACGGTTTGGTGTAGTTGGTCTCATAGAATTGGCCCGAACCTTCCACCGCCCCGTCGAGTGCCCCCGATTGCGCCATATTGAGTTCCTGACTCATCAGTTCACTGATTGGCCCGGAATTCGATTTCGGCATCGATACCGTTTCGCCAACTTGCTTGGCCTTGGCCAAGGCCTTGTCGTAGGCATCCATCCATTTTCCCTGGACCGAGCTGGAGGAACTTTTCCACATCGCTATGGCTTGGGTCAATGCGGGATTGTTCGGCAGAGTTGAAAGCGGTTTCAGGACAAAGTCATTAGGTGGATTGACCCTAATGTGTACGCCAACTAAGTTTTCGAGCGAAATGGGTCCAATATACTGGCCAGTTCCGTGGACGGCATTGTAGGGCGCACCATAACTCGCAGATGGAGACGTACCCGCCAACTCTGCAGCGGCAGTGGTGACGAAGTCGACGGGATCGGCTATCGACCACCTCTTCAGTGTGGCTGGCGAACGATCGGGAGAAGAAAATACAACTGATAAAAGGACCGTCGCCACGACGACGACGATAAATCCAACGGTAAATTCCTTGATTATGTCGTAGGGGCGATACTTCCCTCCCCAACTTTTTACATCGTCCTTGGGGTCTTTGTTTGCACCTATAGGCGGGACCACCCCGCGGAGTCTGACCTGCAGAACGTGTACACCAACGATCAGGAGGACAATAAGGGGGAGGAGCAGGATATGCCACATGAACATCTGACCGAAGTTCAAGACGTTGAAGAAGGCTCCTACTCCCATCGAGTTAAGGCCATCCTTCGCCTGGGTGGATATCCACTGCGAGTCAAAGTTTTGCTGTGATACGTAGCCAGTGAATGCGGCTCCGATTGAAGTTAAAAAGGCAAGTACCCCAGTTATCCAGGTGATTGCCCTTCTGCCCCTCCATGCAGCCATAAAGAACTTTCCCCAAAGGTGCACAACCATGAAGAGAAAGAAAAGCTCAACGCTCCATAGGTGGAGGGAATTGACGAAGTGACCATAGCTGGATTCATGCCACCAACTAGGGCCTTCAATCGCCAGTATCGCGCCAGATATCGCGACCATCAGGAAGGCCGATAAGGTCAGAACCCCAAAAACGTATATCCAGCTGGAAACGTATTCGGGCTGTCGGTCCGGCATGAGCTTTTCTGGCGGAAGATATGCCAAGGACATCCGACGGAGCTTCGCAGTCCACTGGTTTTGGTCCTCGGGGGAGTCTGCCATCTTCTTCAGTACTTCTGGACTGACTTGTGGAGTCATCTCGGGTCACCACCTTTGCGGTGCGGGAATGGTACCAATACCGCAAGTACAAAGAGGATTATAAGAATTATTATGACGGACAAGTTCCCGTAGGATATCTGTACAAATCCAATGTGCAGATAGTTCCCGGGTCCATTGAGATTGACCAGAGCCCCGAACATTGAGACCAAGGACAGCAAAAATGTCAAACCGCCCATCTCCCTTCACTTTTAGCTCACACAGTTAGAGCCATTCAACTTGATAGTAGTTGAATAGCTTAAGGTAATAAAGTCCTTTTACGGGGGGCACTTGTGCTCAATGTGGATTTGGCAAAAGATCTGATTGTAACTTTTATTTCTATCGATGCGTCAAGTTGGGCATCTGGGGTCATATTTGGGGACCCTCCTAGCTGTGTCTCTTCGATCGGCGGAGTTGACCCTGGTGTGGTTTAGAGACCCTCTTTTCGAAA
>JAKAPB010000225.1 GCA_021823045.1 Actinomycetes bacterium
ATCTTTTGGGCGTCATGGTCGCAGACCGGGGCCTTTGCGGTGGTTACAACTCGACCGCCTTGCGCATGGCGGAGAGATTGATTCGCTCACGTGAGGCCAAAGGCCTCAAGACGAGGGTCGTAGTAGTTGGACGCAAAGGCGAAGCTTACTTCCGGTATCGGGAGATAGCGGTCGAGGGCTCTTTGATGCACATCTCGGATCGCCCAAGCTACCAAGACGCTCGCACGATAGCGGATATGATACTCGGCCCATTCGAGGCTGAAGAGATATCGGCGGTCGATGTGATCTCGACAAGATTCCTATCGGCTGGAACTCAAAAGCTTGAGAGGTCCCGTTTGGCTCCGATCGATCCTGTTACCTTCGCCCAAGCTACCAAGACGTCTTACGACTTCGAGTATGAACCATCGCCAGAAGTGATAATTGATCCACTTCTGAAGCAGTTTGTCGAGTCGAAGATCTTCGCTCTCCTGCTCGAGGCTTCGGCTTCGGAGCTTGCGGCAAAACAGAGGGCTATGGCCGCGGCAACGGAAAATGCTGAGGAGCTCATCAAGAGCCTCTCAAGGGTTATGAATAGGGCCCGTCAGGACGCCATTACTACCGAGATCATGGAGATTGTCGGTGGCGCCGAGGCACTTGGCAGCAGCTCCGACTGGGAGTCTGAGAGCCAACTCGTGGAATTCAAAAACAACTCGCCTAAGGCGAGCTGATTCAAGTCGCATAAGGAGCAAAAGAGCAGAGATGAGCAGTCAAGCCTCTAATAAGGTCGAGGAAGTTCAGAAGTCCTCCGAGGACGGCAGGGTCGTGTCGATTGCGGGACCGGTCGTCGACGTTGAGTTTCCCCCCGACGCAATCCCAAATATTAATCAAGCCGTCGAGATAACCATGGTTATCGACGACGAGGAAGTCACTATCATCGGCGAGGTCGCCCAGCAGATCGGCGAGGGCCGGGTCCGCTGTGTGTGTATGAAGCCTACCGATGGCCTCAAGAGGGGCGCTATCGTCAGGAACACCGGTAAAGGAATTACCGTTCCGGTGGGCGAAGGGGTCTTGGGTCACGTCTTTAACGTGACCGGCAAGGTCCTTGACAAGGGCGAGTACGGGGACCAGATCGACGACCACTGGGAAATTCACCGTCCGGCTCCACCGTATGCGGAACTAGAGCCAAGAGCACAGATGTTCGAGACGGGTATTAAGGTTATCGACCTGCTTGAACCGTATGTCCAGGGTGGAAAGATCGGACTATTCGGCGGAGCGGGAGTCGGCAAGACTGTGTTGATCATGGAGATGATCAACCGTGTCGCTCAGCAACATGGTGGTGTTTCAGTCTTCGCCGGTGTCGGTGAGAGGACCCGTGAAGGTACCGATCTTTGGCTTGAAATGCAAGAGTCAGGCGTCATCGCTAAGGCCGCCTTGGTCTATGGCCAGATGGATGAACCCCCCGGTGTGCGCTTGAGGGTTGCCCTTTCCGCACTGACTATGGCCGAGTACTTTAGGGACGTCAAGGGGCAGGACGTTCTTCTTTTCGTCGACAATATTTTCCGCTTTGTCCAGGCGGGATCTGAAGTATCCGCCCTGTTAGGCCGTATTCCTTCTGCCGTTGGATATCAGCCAACACTCGCCGATGAGATGGGCGAGCTTCAGGAGCGCATTACTTCGACAAAGGGGCGTTCTATCACCTCTTTGCAGGCGGTCTACGTACCGGCTGACGACTATACCGACCCGGCGCCATTTACTACCTTTACCCACCTCGATGCGACCACCGAGCTTTCTCGTTCTATCGCTTCTATGGGTATCTACCCGGCGGTCGATCCGCTGAGCTCAACCTCCAATATCCTGGCACCCCATATCGTGGGTGACAGGCACTATAACGTCGCCAGGCGGGTGCAGGAGGTCCTACAGCGATCTAAGGAGCTTCAGGACATCATCGCAATCCTCGGGCTCGACGAGTTATCCGAAGAGGACAGGATTATCGTCACCAGGGCGAGGAAGATCCAAAGGTTCCTGTCGCAGCCCTTCTTTGTGGGGGAGGTCTTCACCGGTATACCAGGTGTGTATGTCCCGATAGCCGATACTATCGAAAGTTTCGAGGCTCTGGTAGATGGTGACCTTGACGAGGTTCCCGAACAGGCATTCCTTAACGTCGGTGGGGTAGAGTCTGTACTCGCCAAGGCGAAGGCACTCTCGGAAGGCGCCTAGATGTCGGACTTTCATTTCAGCCTCGTGACCCCCGAAAAGGTGCTCTTTGACGGGCGCGCCCAGATGGTCAGCTTGCGCTCCGGGGAAGGTGACATCGCCTTCCTTGCTGGCCATGCACCGTTTTTGGGGACTGTCGAGGTTTGTGTGACAAAGATTCTGCTTCCAGACGACCGAGTCGAAATGGCGGCAGTCCATGGCGGCTTTGTTCGGGCAGCCGGGGACAACTTGACCGTTTTGGCCAGCGTAGCGGAGTTAGCGTCAGAGATCGACGTCAACAGGGCGGAGCGTGCACTCGAGGCGGCGGAACGACGCTTGGGTCATCTTGATGACGCAAGCGAACTAGCGGCGATAGCAAGGGCTAGGGTGCGCTTAGACGCTTCCCAGGTTAAGAGGCCATAAGCTTTGACGAGGCTCCGTCTCGGGGTCCTGATATCACTTCCGACGCCAATCGGTTATGAGGTCGACGGGGTGCGCAAATCTCTAGGTAGCGTGGGGGTGTCTAAGATCCACCCCCACATCACCGTCGTCGCCCCCTTTAACTGTACAACCGAAGCCCTGATCGAGATCGAGGATGCCATCTGGCCTCGCCTCGCGGAGGTAGAGCCCTTTAGGGTGGCCATCGGTGCAGCGGCGACTTTTTCGGAGACCTCTCCGGTGCTTTACTATTCGGTCTTAGACGGTGGGAGTAAGATCGCCGAACTCGCTGCAAGTCTGCAACAAGAGGTAGCTAGCCCAAGATATCAGAGAAGCTACATCCCCCATGTTACCATTGCCGATGGTATTGCCCCCGAGATCGTGAAGTCCGCCGTGGGGCTTTTGTCTAAGTACCGAGCGGAGTTTGATCTTTTGGGCCTGGACCTTTGCGAGAAGCCAAACGAGACCGGATCCAGCTGGAAGATTCGATCGAGATGGCTATTGGCCAATCAGCTAAAGTACGTGACCCTTGGGAGTAGAAGGGTTCGCATTGGCCAACGCATTGGAATTTCGCCGTCGGTCGTAGCCGAATTCAAACGGTTGGGGCTAGCCGTGGATGATTTAGTGCGAAACCAGGCGGCTTTTGATCCTGACTTAGGGGCTACCGTGTCGATTGAGGCGTGGTCCGAAGGCGCTTTGCTCGGAGTCGTAATCATGCGTAGGGCTTTGAACGATTATGCGGTCGAAACACTTTACGTCGATCCCTCTGTGCGGCTAATGGGACTTGGCACCCGCCTCATTAGGGAGGCAGTCTCTTTGGCATCCGAAGGAGAGGCGAGCGAGCTGTTAGTCTGGAGCGAAGAGAACTCGGTCGGCTTCTTGCAAAAGCTAGGCTTCAGGCCCGCTTCTGATGGGTGTGTGCATTTCGACGCGGGCACCGCGGGTCAAAAAGGTATGATGCTATACCTTTTGAGCTTGGCGAGCTGATGAAAGGCATTGACCGTTCTTACCGTCCCGGACCTCGACCGCATGACTAGCGAGTGGGTGGAAGCGCCCTTCGAGCTATAGCGTACGCCACGGAGAAGTTCGCCATCTGTGACGCCGGTCGCAGCGAAGAAGCAGTTGTCGGAGCTCACCAGGTCGTCCAAAGTAAGGATCTTGTCGAGGTCATATCCGAGTTCTAGAGCTTGGGAGCGCTCGGTTTCATCCCTGGGATAGAGACGACCTTGTATTTCGCCACCCATACATTTCAGCGCTGCGGCGGCTATTACTCCCTCGGGGGTCCCCCCTACGCCAAAGAGAATGTCCGTTCCAGAATCGGTCCAGGCGGTAGAGATAGCTCCCGCCACATCCCCATCGGTAATTAGCCGGATCCGAGCACCAGCCTCTCGTACTTCACGAATTAGGCCTATGTGCCGATCTCGATCGAGAATTACTGCGGTAAGTTCGGTCACGGAGACGCCCTTCGCCTTAGCTACCGCCTTCAGGTTGTCGATTACTGGCGCACCTAGGTCTATTTGACCAGCGGCTTCGGGTCCGACGGCGATCTTTTCCATGTAGACGCAAGGCCCAGGATTAAACATGGAACCCCGCTCTGCTACGGCGATCACCGCCAAGGCTCCTCCACGACCCATAGCTGTCGGGGTAGTGCCGTCGATTGGGTCTACGGCAACGTCGAGTTCTTGTTTTGTCCCGTCCCCTACCCGCTCTGGGTTGTAGAGCATTGGGGCATGATCCTTTGCGCCCTCGCCAATCACCACGATGCCGTCCATTGATACGGTCTCTAGCACCGCTCGCATCGCTTCTACCGCTGCTCCATCGGCACCATTCTTGTCGCCACGACCCATCCAGCGTGCCGCAGCCATCG
>JAKAPB010000226.1 GCA_021823045.1 Actinomycetes bacterium
CATTAGAGACGGTGAAACAGTACATAGAAAACCAGAAACTCCCTAGCCGTAAATCAGGTAGACCGAAAAAGAATTAGGTCGCTTGACCCCTCCCTTACGGAAGGGGATTGCGCTCCCGTTGGTTCAATGGGCCAATTTAGATCCAGCGGCTCGGTATCTACCTTTAGGTTTCCAAGCAAAGTCTCTGATCCACTCGAGTTTCGAGGGTGGAAACCGATTAGCAGGTTTTGCTGATTTAAGAGTTTGCTAAGGGTGAGAGACTTCCGACTCTAGGTCTCTAAATAGGCTCCGGCCGCGGCCGGCGCTCCTCAAACTTACCCGGAGAGAATGACCTGCCTTTGGTCGGCTCGGACGGAGCAGCTAGCTTATACACGCCGATACGAACGAACCGCCAGCGGAATGAAGACAGCGATAATGGCTATGAGCCAAAGGACACTCTCGATTCCGCCTCGTATGGCGGGTCCCCCCAAGGCGAGCGACCGCATCTCATTAATCACTATTGTCACCGGCTGATGCTTGGCAAAGACCTGGAGCCAACCGGGCATAGAGTTGACCGGTACGAATGCCGAAGAGACGAAGGTTAGTGGAAATAACCAGGCAAGCCCGAAGGACTGAACCGTCTCTTCGTTTTTAAAGGCCAAGCCGCAGTAGGCCGAAACACAGCAGATCGCAACTCCGAAAACTGCCCCGAGGATAAGCATCAAAATGCCCGCACCGACTCCATTGTGAAACCTGAAACCGACTGCGAATCCAACTAACAGTATTACGATGACCGTTACGACCAGCCGAATGGTATCGGCGATGAGTCTTCCTAACAGGACGGCTGATCTTGCCATAGGCATGGAGCGAAATCGGTCGATCACCCCAAGCTGGATCTCCTTAGCAAGGCCGATCGCTGTACCAAATGAGGCAAAGGCTGCTGACTGCGCTATTATCCCTGGCATCAAATAGTCAACGTAACCACCAGGTACAGATACAGAAATCGCCCCGCCGAATACGTAGCGGAAGAGCAGCACGAACATTACCGGCTGGATAATTGTGAAGAAAATAAAAGCGGGAACGCGCAGCCAGACCAGAAGGTCGCGTTTGGAGACTATTAGGGCGTCGCTGATGCCGCACCGGAGTCTCTCAATCTGAGTTAACTCCGCCGTCTTGGGAGCATCTTTGACGATTTGACTAACCATTTGATACCTCGCCAGAATTCTTCAAAGCCACCTTTTTACCCTTTCGACCTTGCTTGACGACACTATCTTCGGCTGAAGTGCTAGCTGAATGCCCCGTTATTGCGAGGAACACGTCGTCTAGAGACGGCCGGTGCAAAGACAGCCCGTCGACCTCGACTCCCGCAGAGTCGAGGTTCCTTACCGCCATGGCGAGAGCGTTAGTTCCGTACTGACCTACTGCTACCGAGACCTTTGCTGATTTGCGGTCTAATATCGGCTCCGTTGGGGAGAGTTCTACCACCGCACGCTTGGCTTCTTCTATCTGCCCGGGGTCGACTACCGTAAACTCAAGCACGTCGCCACCTACGCGATCCTTGAGCTGTCCAGAGGTTCCAGTCGCAATTACCTTACCCTGGTCTATCACTACTATTTGGTCGGCGAGTACGTCAGCCTCTTCTAGGTATTGGGTAGTAAGGAGTAGGGTCGTCCCCTCTTCGACGAGGTCCCTTATAACTCCCCACATTCCGATGCGGGCGCGTGGATCTAGTCCGGTGGTCGGCTCGTCTAAGAATAGAACCGAAGGGTGGCCGACCAGACTTGCCGCGAGATCGAGCCGCCTTTGCATGCCGCCCGAATAGGTCTTGCACGGCCGATCACCGGCTTCGATGAGATCAAAGCGTTCTAGTAGCTCTTGAGCCCTGCTCTTAGAGACCTTCTTGTTTAGGTGGTATAGCCTACCCATGATCTCCAAGTTTTCTCGACCCGTCAGCTCTTCCTGGATCGCTGCACTCTGGCCCGCTAGGCCGATGAGCTGGCGTACTCTTGCCGGATCGGCCAAAACGTCACAGCCTTCGATGAAAACAGATCCTGAATCGGGTCGTAAAAGGGTAGTGAGGACCTTTATGACGGTAGTCTTCCCCGCACCATTAGGTCCAAGAAGTCCGAGTACCGTTCCCCGCTCTACGGACAAGCTGACCCCTCGGAGGGCTTCAACCGCTCCAAAGCTCTTCTTCAGATCGCTAACTTCTACGGCGACTTCCAATTAAACTTCCATTCTCCCGTTGGGTCTGACCACACGGTAGGCAAGAACCAAGGACCGGTCGTGAGCGAGTCTACCAAACGATGGTAGATACTCCAAATAGTTTCTATACATGCTGTGAATAGTTAGCAGAATTGCCACCAGCAATCCAGCCGCAACTCTCTTCATGACCTGAGTGTGGCTTGCGGGCAAGCTTCCAGTTTTGCTGGACCGATAGATCGGGCCCGGCAAAACCAATTTGCTCGGCATTTAGCATGAGTCCCATGGGTGGAATTTTCGTCCAAGTGGTGGGCCTAGGTTTTAGAAATTCTCTCCTTAATGCCTGTTCCATGAGGTTATATTAAGCTCAAGCAGTCCGGAATTGGGCGTTTGGATAGCTAGTTCACCACCACAGACGTCCCCTCGGTCAGAGTCTTTCGATGATCGTTGCGTTTGCTAGACCGCCACCTTCGCACATCGTTTGGAGGCCGAAGCGGCCGTTGGTCCTCTCCAACTCGTTCAAAAGGGTGGCGAGGAGTTTGGTTCCCGAAGCTCCCAAGGGGTGACCAAGGGCGATCGCTCCACCGTTGACATTGACCCGATCCATGTCTGGGTGGATCTCCTTCTCCCAGGCGAGGACGACCGACGCAAAGGCCTCATTGATCTCAATTAGGTCGATATCGTCTATGGTTAGCTTGGCTCGCTCGAGGACCTTTTTAGTGGCTGGAATCGGGCCGGTAAGCATTGTTACCGGGTCTACACCGGCGAGCGAGAAGGAATGAAACCTTGCTCGAGGTGTCAATCCGAGTTCGTTGGCCTTCTCCTCGCTCATTATCAGCACCGCAGAGGCGCCGTCGGTGATCTGAGAGGAGTTTCCAGCGGTGACCTTACCACCCTCTTGGAAAGCTGGCTTGAGCCCGGCTAGCGCCTCGATTGTCGTGTTGGGCCTAACACCCTCGTCCGCTGATATTACTTCATTGGTTAGGTTTCCTTCGTCATCTTTTTTTTCAACAGGGATAATCTCTCGCTCGAACCTCCCCTCTTGCTGCGCCTTTGCCGCCCGCATCTGGCTCATTAGACTGTACTGGTCGAGATCTTCCCGGCTGAGCCCCCACATCTCGGCAATCATCTCGGCCGATATCCCCTGGTTTACCAACCCACCCCGATCTTCATACCTCTCTTTGACCTTGGGCCCATATGGCCAGCCCATCCCGGGTACAACGCTCGATCCGAGGGGAACGCGGGTCATGGTCTCCACGCCGGCCGCGATGATGATCTCATGAACGCCGGACATTACGGCCTGAGCTGCGAAGTGTGCCGCCTGCTGGGAGGAGCCGCACTGGCGGTCAATAGTCGTGGCGGGGACACTCTCGGGAAAACCGGCGGCCAGAACCGCATTGCGACCTACATTTACCCCCTGCTCGGCTACTTGCATGACACAACCCATTATGACATCTTCGACTAGTTCTGGATCGAGACCATTTCGCTCAACGAGGCCCTTGAGGACTTCGGCGGCAAGGTCCGCAGCATGCCAACCCCTAAGCGATCCATTTCTCTTTCCACCCGGTGTCCTTAGTGCATCGACGATTACTGCGTTGGTCATTTTTTCCTCCGTAGGTTCTAATACCGACTCCAGTTGGCTGGATGCCGGGTAGCTAAGCGCTCTTATGCAAGATCGACCATCGGATCGACAGCCCTGGAACTTTCGATCTACAATTGCGACTCTATCAAAATCAGACCTGCTATTTTGTGCGACGGGCAGATGAGATGAGAGAGTTATCGTGAAAAAAGTTATCGTGAAAAAAGTTATCGTAGCGGCGAAGGTACCGCTAAGTATTCCAGTTCACTAGTGCCTTGACGCCAATTGGCTCTAGAATCCATATCGGGGAGAGTATAAAATCGTCGTAGTGGGCCACGATTCTTAGTGGCGGTCTTGCTGTCTTGATGAGCTAATTCTCACCTTCATCTCAAAGAGGGATAACCCAGATAGGCGAGAATTGTTACAGTTCGAGGTTATAAGACCTCACCGATTCTACCGATGGAGTATCGTATGTCGCAGAGTACATTTCGTTCGCCGAAGAAGACATTACCTAAGATAGCACCATTATCCTTGGGGTTGGTGGCTGTGTCTGCCCTCGCAGGGGCCGTTGTGACCGAAGCTACATTGCACTTCGGTCAAGGGTCATCTACCGGCGTACCGTCGTCGGTGCAAGTGAACTATCCGAACATCGAAAAGGCCGCAGTTGCATTTGCGACTACCAAGGACCCCAATGGGGCGCCATACAGTGTCAAG
>JAKAPB010000227.1 GCA_021823045.1 Actinomycetes bacterium
TGGTCTACGGGCGCCAAGAAGTCTTCTATGGATGTCAATCCATACCGGATAGCGCCGGTTGAGCCTTTTTTCGGCCTTCACCCGGCGGTAGTAACGAAATCAGGACTCGAAAAATCTGAGTTTTCATTGGCCCACCTCCGGTCGTCGAGGAACTCATCTTGGCGGACCCAGAGTGGGATTGGATCATGGATCAAAGAACTTCTTTCTCAGGGTGAGAAGTTCATATACGCTTATTACGAGGGGATTGATTCAACCGCACACGAGTTTGGACTCGGGGATCGATACCTTGAGGAACTGATCTACTTAGATTTCATGATCAAACGGATCACCGAAGCACTACCAAAGGGTGCAGCTCTTTTGGTGACCGCTGATCATGGGCAGGTCGAGGTTTTGGATGAACCGTTGATCATACCCGATGGAGTGCAGTCGAAAATTAGCTTCCAAAGCGGAGAAGGTCGTTTTCGATGGTTGCACCTGCGCTCAGGTAGCTTGGAGGAGGCGACCAAGGAACTCGAGGAGGCCTTCTCTGGGGTATCGATGGTGTTGACTCGGCAACAAGTTATCGATCAGGAGATCCTTGGACCCAAGATGTCGCTCGAGGTTTCACGCCGACTCGGCGACGTCGCACTCATAGCGACGGCTCCCGTTTCATTCTTTGATCCGGACGATACCGGACCGTTTAAGCTCGTCTGTAGGCATGGCGGCCTTAGCTCTCAAGAAGTAAAGGTTCCGCTTTTGTTTGCTATTGGCTAGGTGGTTGGCCCAGAGGCCCCTAATATGTGCCTCTAAAGGTCATGGATCAAAAAGATTTCTTGGTAGTTGAAGATGGAGGTCCCGATGGACGGGGTAAATGGGGAAAGCAAAGAAACCGAGGTACTGCCCGTATCCGGAGACGAAGCCAACGAAACCGAGGTTATATCATCGCCAGCAAAGGTCCTAAGGATAGGTTCGATGATCAAAGGGCTGCTCGAAGAGGTCAGGTCGTTCAATCCTGATGAGACCACCCGCACAAGGCTCAAGGAGATCTACCAACGTTCGATCGAAGAACTCGCTTCTGGACTTTCCGACGACCTGGCCAGCGAACTAAAAAGGGTGAGCTTGCCATTTGCCGGAGATGACGTACCCAGCGAATCGGAACTAAGGATTGCGCAGGCCCAACTGGTGGGGTGGCTGGAGGGGCTTTTCCACGGAATACAGGCGACTCTTTTCGCTCAGCAGCTCGCAGCACGAACCCAGTTGGAAGAGATGCGGAACAAGCAGTTGATGCCTGGAGTGCATGAAGACGTTCAGCGTCCCGGTACTTACCTGTAGGTCCCATGCCAACCGTTGCACTCGGATCCGATCATGCTGGTTTCCAACTCAAAGAGGTCATCAAGGAACATCTGAGCGACCTTGGCGTGAAAATTATTGATTTTGGAACCCACGACTCTGAAACCTCGGTGGACTACCCGCGGTATTGCGCACCCGCCGCGAGGGCTGTAGTGGCAAAGAGGGCGGATTTTGCAATCGTCTTTGGCGGGTCGGGGCAGGGCGAACAGCTCGCCGCCAACAAGGTCAAAGGGGTAAGGGCTGCCTTGTGCTACAACGAGCTATCAGCCCGTTTGGCGCGCCAACACAATGACGCTAACGTGCTATCCCTCGGAGCTCGTTTATTGGGGACTGAGCTGGCGATAGCCATTGTCGACTCCTTTTTGGGGTCGACCTTTGACGGGGGACGCCATTTACGCAGGGTTGAGATGCTTTCCAAACTTGAGTCCGGTGAGGATATCGACGAGGTGACGGCCTGAGTGGTTCGGCCAAGGAGGCTAGGTCGTACCGCCCGACTGATTCGGACACTCGTCTTTATAGCGGTGGTGGTTGGCGCTTCGGCCCTGTTTGTAGCGAAGAAGGATTTTGCCTCGTCCCCTGGCGGCCAAGGCACGACGACCTCGACCACCCTGCCGAGGCCAATATCGACGACCACTACCTATCCCAGCGGTCCGTTGGGGGTTGGTCTCTTTCAGGATGTGGTTAGTGAACCGGGACGTTCGATATGCCCGCCCCTCAATCCGACCTGCGTCATTAGGAGCTTTCAGTTCCAGATCTTCTACCCAGCAATTACGTCAGAAACTGGACCGATTCAAGGAGCGGAGCCAGCGCTCATCCATGGCCCATATCCGATTGTACTCTTTGCCACCGGCTTCGATCTCAACCCGATAGACTACTACCCCTTGATCCAGGGGTGGGTGCAGGCGGGCTTTGTAGTAGCCGCTCCGATATTCCCGTTGACCTCGCAGGCCGGTTTGAGCCAACATAACGTCAATTTGAACAATGAGGGCCAATCTGACCTTTACGAATCGGACCTCCTGAACCAGCCACAAGACATGAGGGCCGCCTTGGCGAACCTGAATGCTATCGCTTCAAACGGCAGTTCTTCTCTTTATGGGATGCTCGATCCCTCCAGTGTCGCGCTGGCCGGTCAGAGCGACGGGGGAGATACCGTACTTGCCGCCGCTTATAACAGCTGCTGCTTGATACCGGGTATCAAGGCGTTAGCGGTGCTCTCTGGAGCCGAATTTCCCCCATATGGCGGCAGTTACTTTTCTACCCCGCCGCTTCCTCTATTGGTGACCCAAGGGAGCGCTGATACGGTCAACCCCCCATTGGACTCACAGCAAATATTTGCGCAGGCTCCGCCGACAAAGTACTACCTCAACCTCCTCGGAGCGGACCATTTGGCGCCTTATACGGCAAATGACCCATACGAGCAGGCCGTGCTCGGCGTAAGTGTAGCCTTTTTTGATTTTTACCTCAAGGGAGTCGGGACAACTTCGGGACTAGCTACCCTTGGTAACGTGGCGGGTGTCTCGACGCTCAGTGTAGGTTAGCCTGAAAAACCACCATAGGGTGGTCTAGCTGGTACTGGTTATTGGCTCTTCGTGGTCATTTGTGGTGAGGTGGAGGGATTTTGTCCGGTAGTGAAACTGAAACAGAGGGTCTTTTGCCATCTGGCGACCAAATTAATAGCCCATTCAACTGGGCGATAGAGCTTTGTGAATCTTCGGGGGATGGTCCGACTCTGGCGGTTAAGGACCTAATCGACGTCGAAGGGACCATAACTACCGCAGGCTCTCGTCTCGTCGCTTCGGTCGCTACTCCCTCCCTGCAGGACGCACCGGTGGTGACCAATGCACGTAAGGGAGGAGCTCGAATCGTCGGAAAGGCAAACCTCACCGAACTGGCCTTTGGCGCTCAGGGGATCAACCCGTGGTACGGCACTCCGGTGAATCCTATTTCGCCAGAGCTAATACCGGGTGGATCCTCCAGTGGAAGCGCAGTCGCGGTAGCTCGCGGGATCGCCGATATCGCCTACGGAACTGATACCGGTGGCTCGATAAGAATTCCAGCGACAAGCTGTGGGGTTATCGGGCTAAAAACTACCCTAGGTAGGGCCTCGACTACCGGCGTATACCCACTTTCGCAGTCCCTTGACACGATAGGTCCGCTCGCTAGGACTATTCCCCAGATTTGGACCGGGCTTTCGTGGCTCTTCGGTGGGGATCTGGACACCAGCGCGGCCCCTTACCGTAGTGCGGGAAGGATTAGGACTTCTGAGTCTGAGTTGATCGAGGTGACGATAGACGAGGCACTGGGGCTGGCAAAGGTCAATCTCCGCAGTCTAGATAACCCCGGACTTTCAAGGGCATGGGAGGTCGGGGGCGTGATCATGGGGTATGAGGCGATTCGAAATAACGAATTGGCGGTCAGTCAGCACCATCGAATAGACCCGGCTATTTGGAGTCGTTTTCATCTGTACCTCGCCAAGTCGGCCTCCGACTACCAAGAGGCCCTAGAAGTTGGAAAGTCGTTTTCAAGGTCAGTTTCTGACCTGATCGAAAACTTTGGAGCGTTGGCCCTGGCTTCGGTACCATTTGAAGTTCCATCACTCAAAAATGCCTATAAGCGTTGGATCAACGTAAACACCCTTCCCTTCAATGTGGCCGGCCTGCCGGCGATTTCATTTCCACTCCCTGCTAAGTTCTGTGATGCCGTTAGGTTGGAGCATGGACTAGACGACGACCTAGGACAAGGAGTAGGGGAGAACGGCCAGCGGGTTCCTATTTCTGTCCAACTAGTTGGCAAGTCGGGCTCAGACGAAGCCCTAGTTGCAACGGCGGATATGATCCTGGCGGCGCTTCAATCTGAAGGGTTCTAGCCGGACCAATCTAAGAGAAATTCCGGTGCAAACTAGCTAGCTGAGGCGCAAGCCACCGTCGATGAGCAGCTCACTACCGGTGATTGACGATGCGGCATCGGAGAGCAAAAAGAGGACTGATTCTGCAATCTCCCTCGTTGTGATCAATCTCTTGGTAGTGTGATGGATTTTAAAGTCCTCCCCACTAGAAAGTCCGTAGATTTTGGCCGATGCCTCGAGGATTAGAGTGGCGGTCGATCCTGGGGAGACG
>JAKAPB010000228.1 GCA_021823045.1 Actinomycetes bacterium
AGCATCGGTCCCGCCAATTTAATGACGAGGTAAATAGCTTCACCGGCGATTTGCATAATTGATGCGTTGTTCATCTAAAGCTCACTAACAATGAATGTGCTATCAGTGTCCAGCCGTCGACCAGAATGAATAGCAGCAGTTTGAACGGTAAAGAGATAAGGGTCGGTGGCAACATCATCATCCCCAAGGACATCAATGCGCTGGAAACGACGAGGTCGATAATCAGGAATGGGACGTAGATCACGAATCCCATGATGAAGGCCGCACGGAGCTGTGATAGCACGAATGCGGGAATCAGGGCTGAGAGGCTGACGTCCATTGGCTTGGCGGGTTTCTCACCTCCCGCTTGGGTAAAAAGTGCGAGCTCAGAAGTATTGGTCTGCTTGAGCATCCAGGTCTTCAATGGCACCTGACCGGCATCATAAGCCTGAACCGCAGTCATCTGTCCAGCCATGTAGGGCTTGATTGCCACCTTGTCAATTTGAGACAGGGTCGGTGCCATAACGAAAAGTGATATGAACAGCGCCAGGCCGGCGAGCACCTGATTCGAAGGTGCAGCGGATAGACCGAGGGCATTTCTGGTTATCGATAACACCACGGAGACGCGTACAAAACCGGTCATCATGACCAATAGGCTCGGAGCAACCGAGAGCAAGGTCAGGACGATAATGATGGTAACCGAGGAACTCGGCTTGCTAAATGCTCCAGATAGGTTCAGGTTGATCGTCGGATTCGCCGTCGTGGTAGTCCCGCCGATCAGCCCGAGCAGGGCCGACGAAGGGTGGTTCGGCAAAAACGAAAACTGACTGTAAGCCAAAAGGGGCTCCGGCTCTGGGCCTGCTAATTCTTTAGCATCCCTCTCAGGCCTGGAAAAAACGACATCCTTGCCGTCGCCAGGTCACGATTCGGAGTGAGGAACTTCCCTTTACCCCACTGGTTGAGAATCAGATCTTCGGGGGAACTAACCCCAGAAAGATTCATCACCTCAGAGTTATTTTCGGTCGATAAAAGTGGAACTTGAGAGGTGGGTTCTTCCTGTGCCTTGGAGATCAAGGTAATTCCCGCCGGTCCCTGACCTACGAGCAACCTTTGGCCGTCGAAATTTACCACCAGTAGCTGATGAGACTTGGAGGTCTGTACCTTCGCCTCGATCCGTAGCGGGGCTTGAGGGGGCTTATTTGCAGACTTAGATGGGTTGACAATCTGTCGGGACTTCAATACCCTGGCGATCAATAGCGCAATCCCAAGCACCAGTGCCAGGCTTACGAAGCTCCTCAGCAGCATGAATAGCGTGCCCATCAGTGCTTGTCCGTATGGTTTGATTCGTCCGAATCCTTGCCGACCACTTCGGTGATTCGCACACCAAACTCATCGTCGACCACCACTACTTCCCCCTTGGCCACGAGGGTCCCATTTACCAAGACGTCCACTGGAGCATTAGCCGGTCTATCGAGCTCTATGACATCTCCACTGGCTAAGGAGAGGAGCGACTTGACCGTTAGCTTCGCTTTGCCTAGCTCGACCCTCACCTCCATCTCGACGTTGGAGAGCACCGACAGTGTGTTCTTGGTCAACTCCTCGGACGAAAGCGCACCTATGCCCCTCATTGCATCTGTCATATCACTCAACTTCTATCCCCTCGACTACAAGGCAAGCCAGCCTTCTACCGACTTGCGTTGGCTGAACTTTAGAGACCTTCACCGGTCCACACACTAGATCCAACGGCTCACCCTTGCGGTGGGCGAGGCGAACTACGTCACCCGGTCGGAGGTCGACGATCTGACCAGACGACAGGTAGGTCGGTTTGAAAACCACCTCCAGATCGAGGTCCACGTCTTGGAGCCTCTCCGCCAGCTGATTGGCAAAACCGAGGTTCTGCTCTACCACCGCAACCCCGCGACTCCCGAGCTGGTCCAGCATCGGTCGAAGTAGCGGGAAGGGCAAGATCAGAGCCGTCTCATGGTCGTGTTTGTCATCAATGCGAAGCAGCATCTTGGCGACGATACACATCTCATTCATCGCTGCTGCGTGGACGAGTTGAAGCGACTGTTCCTGGGTTATTTGGCCCAACCTGATATCGAGTATCGAGGAGAATGCCGCCGGAAGTTGGGCTAGCACCTCTTCCATAATCCCAAGGACGACGTCCAGCTCTATGTCCGTGAGCATGTTCCTCGACGGGATGTCGTCTCCACTACCGCCGAAGCGCAGGTCCACGATACGCAGTGCGGGATCGAACTGCTGGTAATAGATGGCTTTGGATGGGAGGGGTGGGAGTGAGACCACGGTGACGCTCCCGTTGTCCTCGAACATATCCAAGACACCTTCCCACGGAAGCTGCAATAAGCCGGTAATGTCCAGACGACAATGTACTCGAAGGTTCGCTGAGAGAATCGAACTAGCCGGTCTCGCAAAGGCCTCGAGCAGGAGTTGGAGCGAGCGGAGCTGATTACGCTCCAGGGTCTTTGGTTGGCGAAAATCGAACTTCTTCGCCTGTCGGGTCTTTATCTTTTCGGACCTCTCAGGGTCTTCAACGGGCGCTGAAGACTCTGGAGCTGGACTAGCTGGAGCTTCCTCGACGGTCTCTGGGGCCTTAGCTTCGACTTCTGGTTCAATCTGGACCTCGAGTTCGGGTTCCTCTTGCACTTTGGGCGGCTTTGGCTCACGGACTATCGGTGCAAAAACGGCGCTAAAACCTAAATCCTCGTCTTCGGAAACTTCGCCATCTTTGGAGGCATCTTTAGCGGCATCATCAAAAGTCACCTTGTATCAATCGGCATTCAACGATCGTTCCTTAGCAAAATACTTTACCAATGCTCAACTACTCACTTCTTCCTGACCGAGGAAGGATTAACTCGATCCAATGCGCTCCTGATGTTTTGTCCGTCACACCACGGTTTTCAGCGCTCAACAAGATGGGCTCTGCCACAATTGGGCCTGCTCCTCGGGCCCATTGGTGATCTTTGATTTTGCCGAAACTAATCCAATTGGGTCCGAAAAGACCCGCCTCGTTGGGTATCGGTGAAATTTAGCAGATGTCAGGGCTCCAATTTCTGTCGCTACGGGCAGTTAAAGTTCGCCTAGCAGATAGTGTCATTCGACATGGCCTGGGATGACGGAGCTGAGGAGGACTACGATTCCGACGAATACGCAACGCCGCGTTTAAGTTCGACTCCACTCATCAAGGTTTATTGCTACTTAGACGACAACGACACACTCGAGGCTATCTATAGGCCCCGATTGGTCTACGACTCTGATTCTCAGCTGCTGGTTGAAAGCGACCAACCGATGAGGCCGTCCCCGGCTTGTAAGTACTTCGCTGCCGAGGTCGTCGATGAAGAGGGACCGTGGAGGGCACTGGTCGACTTCCAGAAGATCGGGACTTCAAACAACCTCTACTATGCGAGACTTCCGCTACTAAGCCACTGGAAACGGATCCAAAGACGGAGGGCTTTTAGGGTACAGGCCGATGTAGAGGTACTGATCACCCCCTTTCGAGATGGGGTCTCCCGTGAGCAGATACCCGGCAAGATTAAAGATATCTCGGCAACCGGGGTCGGTATCGAGATCGGCCCAGAGGTGGTCGTAGTCCTCGGTGAGACCTTCCACCTGAGTTGTAACTTGCCCCAGGGCCCGATATCGGCCGACGTAGTCGTCGCCAACGTTAGGGGTCCAATAGTCGGTTGTGAGATCCTGTCGGTATCTGCACAGCACTCACGGCTGATCGGTGCGTATATCTTCTCACAGCAGGTCCGAAGGCCCGACGACGACCTCGACGACGACTAACTCCACAAAAAGAGACTAAATCATCTAGCCAATGCCAAACCTAAAGCAGGTGCCGTGGCAACTACTGCATCAGAAATGTCGTAAAAAAGATTGCGTTCACCTTCGGCTTCTTCGGGGTTCTCGCTAGTTCGGCGTTAATTGCCTTGAGTAGTACCTGCTTGGCTATGTCCCTCGACTGGGGGTTGAGGAGATAAGGATAGGTGTATCCGGCGAAGGTCTGTATCACGATATCGGTGACCTGTGGTAGGTCTGCGGTCACCTCAGCCGGCGTAGAAGTCCTCGAAAGCTGGAAGGTCATCCCAACCTGCAACACGTGACCATCTGAGAGATTAGTCGTCAAGGAGGAAAAGTTATAGGTCGGAGGTGGGGTGGCGACGGTCGCAGAAGCCTTCGATGAGCCGCCCGAGAAGAGGAGAAAATAAGCAGCTCCGGCGACCACTAGGAGCAGTGGAAGGACGATGAAGAGGAGCTTCTTCTTGCCACCCTTCTTCTTCTCCGGCTTCTTCGACGAATCAGGCTTCTTCGCCCCTTGAGCGCCCTTTACCGCTTCTGCAGTCCTAGACATCTGTCAATTCTCCCATCCTAGGAAACCCAATTGACCTTGGGAAAGAAACCAGTACGTCTCTATATCGGTTCGATGAAGCAATTTCTTCACATCCGAT
>JAKAPB010000229.1 GCA_021823045.1 Actinomycetes bacterium
AACCGTTCTTATCAATCCAGGTAATCGCAGTTTCAGCGGCGAGGTTCCCTTCGATCGCCTTTGTGAACCAATCGAGTCCAAGGTGGCGGAATTCCATAGGCAGCAGATCCTGGGTTAGAAATGGCCTACCTCTCGCCTCACTTAGGGTAATACCGGTAAATTCCTCAAATGCCCTATTGGCTTGGACAATCTCCCCTGAGGAACTCATGACGATCACGATCGAATTTACTGAATCCATTACCTCCGAGAAGAATGATTGCTGCCGTCCGAATTCCACGGCCCTCTTCCTCGTCTCGGTGACATCTTGGCCGATCATAGATATTGCAATTAAGGACCCGTCTTGATCCCAGATCGAGTCGAGTCGAAATTCAACGTCGACAGTTGTGGCATTTGGCCTACGAATGTGCAACTCAAGCTTCTGAGTGGAGCGGGTTGAAACGGCTAATGAACAACCATTTATCAGCTCATCGATCTCCTCCGCGCCCAGCCTGGACTGAATCGGAAGAGGCGACCCCTCTAGCCTTGACGGATCCCAACCAAAAGTCGTTCCAGCCGCCTGGTTCATCGAGCGGACTATAAAGAGCGGCGAAAGCAGGACCATTGGAGCGTCCAAGGATTCGAGGATGCTCCCGATGACTAACTGCTCGGTCTGCAACTTGTACTTGTCACGCTCTTGGTCTGGAACGTCGATGAGTTGAGAACTGAGACACTGTTCCCCATTTCGATGGTCGAGCTTCGTAAGGTACTCGACACGGAGTTCTTCGCCGTCTTTTCTTCGGTGAACTACCGAGAGATGTACCGAGTTCTCCGGACCCATCACACGGATCAAGTCCATTAAAATACGCTCGCTGAGTACCGGATTTAGATCAAAGATCGTCTTGGAGAGGAATTCAGACTTGGAATACCCATAGAGTGAGCAAGCGCCCTCGGATACTTCAATAATTCGCCACGTTAGAGTTGAAAAGCTGAATCTACAGCCTGAACCCGAAATCGGTCTACTTTCGGCCGGGGTTGTTCCTCCGACCGTCCCATCTTCGATTATGGTGAGCGAGGCAAGGGCGCAGACAGCTTCTAACATGGCATTTTGAAGCGGGGTCGGCAGCATCTCCTTGCTTGACACCAAGTTGATTACACCTACTATATCCGAAAGACCATGCCAAATCGGGTAAGCCCAACTAGCTCTGATCGTGCTGAGAACGGGATCGACTTCGACAAACTTGGAACAGTGTAAATTGACATTGGCATCGTTGATTAGCACCGATGATCTTCTTAGCACCGCCGTCGCAGATGTCCCCCAGCCATTCTCTATCGGCATAGATCGAAGTGCGCCCCTGATGTTCGAGGCGATACTCGGACTTACCACCATCTCAAGAAATCCGCCCTTAACCGAGAAGATTGTCATTCGCGTATCGGGAATTAGCTTCTCAACTTCAAGGCAGAGTCTCTCCGCAGCGGCGATTCTACTCGGAAAAGTCCCGAGATATTCGAGGAATCCCCTCAGGGCTAAGGTTAGGGCGAGTTGGGATATTTCGTCTTCGTCCCCCGTCGCAGCGAAGCCATGCCAGTTACGAGGAGGAACATACGGCCTATTCCCCCAATCGACCGCTTCATAACGAACAAGTCCCCTTAACTCCTCGAGCCCAGCCTCAATCTCGTCCGGGATGTAGGTCTCTACAGCGTGCTCAATCCGCACCAGCAATTGATTGAACTTCGTGGTTTTGAAGTCGCCGAATAATAGGCGTAACTCCTTGAGGGCCGCATTGGCCATCGGCTGTGCCATCATCGGGCCCGACCGCCTCATCGTGGTAATGAGTCTTCCAAGGGCCGCCAACATCCCAAACTGGGTCTTGGGATAGGATGGGTCCACCTCCCACTCCATTGTTGCGATCCAATCGAGCAGAGCCTTGGCCTCCATCGGTGCCGCTATTGAATAACCCTGCCCCAAGTCGGCTCCGAGTACTGAGGCGACTTCGATAAGACCGACTGACTCCAGGCCCTCCACCACAACACGAATTCCGAGGTCATGTGCTAAATCGACGAGGTGTTCGATCAGTGAAATTGCATTAGTCGGGTCGGAGGTCTTCCTCACCAGGCCTTGGTCAATCTTGACTTCATCAAAACCTATCCGTTCGAGCCTGGTAAGCGAGCTATAACCTGCCCCTAGGTCGTCCTGCGAAAGGGTAATTCCCAGCGCTTTGAGCTCGGCAATAATCGACCCGATATCCTCTAGTTCATTAAGTTCCTCATCCTCGGTTACCTCCAAGGTGAGCTTCTCCTGGCGAACGTACATCTCCTGGATGGCTAGTTTGACCTCCTCGAGGTATCTTGAATCGATCAGTCCTTGGGGAGGGAGATTGATCGATACCCGGGGATCGAAGCCTTGAGCACTCCAGATCGAGCGAGCCTCTCCAATTGCTTTGAGCCCGAGACCAAAAAGGTGAAAGAGCTCGTCGGCTCCAAAAGCGGGAAGAAAGGCAGCCGGCGAGACGATCTTCCCAGAATCGTCCACCAACCTAGCCAGAGCCTCAACCTTGACCACCTTGCCGTTACGAAGGCTTACTATCGGCTGGTAGAGCATCCTAACCTGGTCCTTGTAGAGGAAGTTCCGATACTCCATTCGGGTAATGTGCGAAAGAACCTTGCTCTGGTCGAGTTCGCTCAGTGCCGCACCCAGTTTCTGGCGGATGGTGTCGAGAAAGAATCGTCGGGTAGAAACGTCAAAGTAACCTGGCCATCGAGAATGGCATGAGAGAAGCGCTATTGGACGGCCTGCGGAATCTGTAATCGGAACCGCAGCCATAGAGCGTATCCCCATCGCTCCGTACACCCCAGCCCAGGGTTGCATAGTCGGGTCGATTGCTATATTCCCGCTGGTTTCAATCTCGCCGCTCCGCCAAGACCTCCCGTCAACCCCGAGTCCCTCTGGTAGGTCGACCCTTATGCTCTCCTTGGCTATGAGCCCAGCCTTAGATAGCGACTTGAAGTTTGCAAAGGCAAAGCCAACGATATGTTCTGGTTCTAACCATCCATTGGCATCAGGCCTGGAGAGGTAGATGCCATCTATCCCAGAGATTGAATCGAGTACTTCGAAGCTCTTCAAAAAAAGATCCGACGCATAGGTAACCGAATTGCATATATTGGTGATCCGCGTGGTAATCGAGGCTAGGTGTTCAGCCTCTTTAGCCTCCGCAGTCAGTGCACCTTCGATCAGCTGCAAGACGCGTTCCCTAGCGATACTCTCGAGAGCAGTAGCATCCTCTGCGAGGGCCTGGTCCTCGTCGCAGGTCTTTTTTATCATCGAAAGTAGAGGAGAAATCGCCCTAACCATCCACGCCGAATCGAGGCCGACCATTCGGTGCATGTGATGGAGCATCTCTAGGCGCCGATTGAGGTTCTCCTGGTCGGGATTGGACTTCAACAGATCATAAATCAGCGACCCGAACTGGATTTGCTGGTGCTTCATCTCCCGCTCGCTCAGATGGCTAAAGAACCTCTCTACTTCTGGCTGTTTGGCAAAGACCTCGTAGAAGTATGACGTGAAATCTCTCGAAACTGCACGAGCAAGCTGTATCAGACTAGAGATACGTGGAGATGAATTGGAGCCGCTGGACTCATCGTCTTGAGTGTCGTCACGGCTCTTCTCGTCTTCCATCCCTAGACCCCTCCCCGGGTTTCGTCAGCATACGCTCTGTTCAAACGAACGACCTGGCGCCAAGGATCATGCAGACCAAAAACGACCTAAAGCAGTACCCTTGAAAAAGCTAGCTTGGTTGCGCCTATACCGTTTGATGGTCAACACATCAAGGGCACCCCACAAAGTGAGAAGGCTACCAACTTTCACTTTCTGATTCGAAGCCTACCAGGGTGTAACTACGTACAGTTCTGGCAAACCCTGAATCTGCTCAACAGCTCCGGACCTTTTGGGTTATTCAAGACCCGGGCTTAGCAGAAACAGAACCAAAAAATTACAAAACGCTCATCTGCCTTTTATTGGGCGTACTTTACCCGCCAGTTGAGCCGTAATCTTCTCTCTCTGAAAGCAGCCCGAGTTCCTCTTGCCTCGCAATCACGTGCACATCGATCCCAGACTCTCCGGCGGCCCTGATAACTTTAGACACGATCGATCCGTGGGTGAACTCTTTCCACCTTGAATGGCTCGTCGCCCCCATGATTATCTGGGTAACCCGCTGGGTCCGTGCGAAGGAGACCAGCGCCCCTGCGACCTGGTCTGCCACTATGACCTGGTACTCGGCCCCCAGGTCTTGAGCAAGACCCTCCAGTTTGCGTGAAGCGTCTGAGCTCATCCTCTTGGCGTCGGACGATTTGACATGGACCACAAGTAATTTACCTTTTGATCGACTCGCAATCCTCGCCGCCCGGTGCATCAGCGATTCCGATCCGGGGGCACCGGTGACCGCTGCCATAACCCTCTCCCTG
>JAKAPB010000230.1 GCA_021823045.1 Actinomycetes bacterium
GGTCACCAACTCCGAATTCACCAAGACACTCGCCGCGATCATGGTACGGCCAAGCTTCTTAGCCGTACCTAAATTAGCCCTCGAAGTAGTGGTAGGTGCCGAGATAACCCACGAAATGCTGTTGGTGAGCCAGAAGGTCGCTCCAAAAAAACTTGTCCTAAACGGATTCAGATTCCAGTTCCCCAACCTTGAGGGCGCACTTCGGAACATTATCTCTGGATAGTCCGCCTCAAAGTAGTCGCCTTGGAACAATTCAAATACGCCCAGCACTGGGGAAACTCCCATACAGTTGCATTCTTTGTTCTCTTAGCGTATCTTTCTATCTGTGACAGCATCATATTCTCAAGGAAGTACCGATCGTCCCCTCCTAGCTGAGACCATCGGCGAAAATCTCGACAATACCGCTAAGCGGTTTTCGGACCGCGAGGCGATAGTTTCCGTCGCACAAAAGGTGGCGCTTACCTACCGAGAGTTCAACGAGGAGGTCAACAAACTCGCAAGGGCAATGGTAGCCCACGGTTTCAAAAAGGGTGAGAGGGTAGGAGTGTGGAGCCCAAACACAGTTGAATGGGCGATCATCCAGTATGCAACGGCGCGTATCGGCGTAATCCTGGTAAACATCAATCCCGCTTATCGATCCTCTGAACTGTCATATGTGCTAAAGCAGTCGGGCTGCAAAGCTATCTTTTCTATCACCGCACATAAGAGTTCCGATTATCGCTCTATGGTTGACGAGGTAAGAGCTGAAATTCCAGAACTTGAACTTGCGCTCTACACAGACACATCGGAATACACCAGTTGGATTGAGAATTACTACCAGGATGTCACTCAGGAGGTCGTCGACGAGATCCAGAGCGGACTCGACTTTGACGATCCGATCAATATCCAATACACCTCCGGCACTACAGGCTTTCCCAAGGGAGCAACCCTTAGTCACTTCAACCTGCTAAATAACGGCTACTTCGTCGGAGAGGGTTGCGGATACGATGAGACCGACCGGGTATGCATACCGGTCCCCTATTACCACTGTTTCGGTATGGTAATGGGGAACCTCGCCGTGACTTCACATGGGGCGACAGCGGTCCTCCCGTCGCTCAGCTTCGACCCGGCTGAAGCTTTGGCCGCCGTGGAAAAGGAACGGTGCACGTCGCTATATGGTGTTCCTACGATGTTCATTGCAGAGCTAGCACTCGAGAACTTTGACTCATTCGACCTCACTTCGCTCCGCACTGGGATAATGGCAGGCTCGCCGTGCCCTGCTGAAGTGATGAAAAAGGTTCAATCTCTGATGCATATGGAACAAGTGACGATCTGTTATGGGATGACAGAAACATCTCCAGTCTCGATGCAGACAAAACTCGACGATCCCCTCGACAAGAGGGTTTCAACGGTAGGACCCGTTCATCCGCACGTCGAAGTAAAGATTATCGATCCTTCGGGTCATGTGATAGAGCGTGGACAGATCGGAGAGTTCCTGACGAGGGGGTACTCGGTCATGCTCGGGTATTGGAACGAGCCCGCCAAAACTCAACAGGCCATCGACTCGGCGCGTTGGATGCATACCGGTGATCTTGGTGTCATGGACGAAGACGGCTATGTCAACATCGTAGGACGGATCAAAGACATGATCATCCGAGGAGGAGAAAACGTCTACCCCAGGGAGATAGAAGAGTTCCTATTTTCACATCCGGATATCATCGATGCCTCGGTGATTGGGGTGCCCGATCCAAAGTTTGGCGAGGAAATAGCGGCCTGGATCAAGGTCAAACCCGGTTCGAGCCTGGACGAAGACGGAGTTAAGGAGTACTGTCGAGGAAAGATTTCGCACTACAAGATTCCCCGGTACGTGAAAATCACCGATAGTTTCCCGATGACCGTCACTGGCAAAATTCAAAAGTACATAATGCGCCAACAGTCTGTAAAAGAGTTGTCACTTAGCGACTAGCTCGAGTTAGCTTAAAAACGATACCAAGGCAATTTGTGCGTTTTGCCGTCTTTTAGGCGAGCTTCTGTCCAGATGACCTCCTGCTCAAAGTGTCGGTTCAGTGTGGAATTTGATCCGACGTCATCCCAGCGTGCGGGTCGCTGCTCTCTGCGCCCACGAGGTTCTCGCCTACTTCACCCATCGCTTTTTCTTGCCAAGGGCTGCTAGCTCAACGGCCTAGCCACAGTTCGCCACAATCGGACCCTATAATCTCGTATATCTCGGAGCCGAACTGAAACCCAGCCCCATCCGTCATCGCCTTGATTATCTCCTCTTGGGAAACCGGCTCTTTCAATAGAAATCCCTGGACCATATCTATTCCAATTTCCGAAAGAATAGACAACTGTTCCAAGGTCTCGACTCCTTCCGCTACTATCTCTGCGCTCTTTGCCTTTGCCATCATCAGTATCGCAGCTAGTATTGCGCCGTCGATCATGTGCGTCGGCGCCCCTTGAACGAAAACTTGGTCTATCTTTACTAATTGAACCGGAAGGTCGCGCAGGTTCGATAGCGAGGAGGCGCCGGTGCCAAAATCGTCAAGTGCGAACCGAACTCCAAGGGAACTTAGCCTCTCCACCCAACTCTGCACTTCAGAATTCCAAGTCAATACGCTTGTCTCAGTAATCTCTACAATCAAGGAACTTGGGACAACCGGTTCCTCGTCTACCAATGAGAAATAAAGGTCCTCTAGGCAGTTCGGCGCAAACTGTCTAGGGGAGTAATTAACCGATACCCAAGGATTAGCTCCATCCTTGTTGAGTCTTTTAATCATCAAAATAGCACGAGCCATCACGAGCCTCGCCAGCCCTAATGAAAGACCAGAAGAATCTCCCGCCGGAATAAAATCCGAGGGTGGGGTCCAACCCAATTTCTGATGCTTCCATCTAAGCAATGCCTCGAAGCCGACAACCTTGGCAGACGAAGTACTGAAAATAGGCTGATAGAAGACATCAAGCTCTCCGTTTTCCAATGCCCGATGGAGCTCAGGAGCCAAAAGTAGACTGTTGTCGGTGGGCAACGCCATAGTCTCATCGCCAACCACCACATGAGATCCGGAGCGCTTGGCGCCATACATTGCCGCATCCGCCCTCCTCAACAGGTCCGAGGCGTCGCTTGTCTGGCTCGATGACACTGCCACACCGATACTCGCAGAAATTTTTAGCTTGTGCCCTGCCACCTTCATCGGCTGCTCAAAGGATTCTGTAATTCTGCGCGCAATGGTTGATGGAATCCATCCGTCAGATACGCCTTCAATGAGGACAACAAACTCGTCCCCACCGAGCCTTCCGACCATGTCGGAAGGCCTAATACAGGCCAAAATACGCTCGGCCACTTCGAGGAGTACTTGGTCCCCAGCTTCGTGGCCCAAGGTATCATTTATCCTTTTAAATCCGTCTAAGTCGATGAATAAAAGTGAGACCTCGGTGCTCCTTTTAATCCGCTTGATCAGTGCGTCGTTTAGTCGCTGTTCAAGAAATCTCCTGTTCGGAAGGCCGGTAAGTGGGTCGTGATGTGCAGAGTGCCTAAGGCTCTCCTCAAGTTGTTTCCGCTCGGAAATATCCCTGGCAGAGGCTACGAATCCCTCGACCTTTCCTTCGGTCGAGTGCAGAAGGGCGACTTTTACCTCTAGCAGGACCAACCCTCCGTCTTGATTAAATATCTCTACTTCGATGGCCTGATTCGAGGGCTCAGTCAATCCGGCGGCCTCGTACTTCTCCATCATCACTCTAATTTCGCCAAACAGCCTCACTCGGGACTTTGCCTCGATAATCCGCAACCCTAGATCCTTCACATCTTCGCCGGAAAATCCCGTCATATCCTTGATCGATGGCGTGACGTACTCTATAGTTCCGTCGCCGGAGAAGACGATAATGACGTCCCGAACCGTATCGGTGATTGCCTGTATCTTCTCTGCTTCACGGTGAGCGACTTGCGCCGCTAGGTTGGCAAGTTCGGCCGCTTGCGCAGAGGACGAGAGTGCCTCAATGTTGGCAACAGCAGCCCCGATCTGGTGTGAAATCGTCTGAAGAATTCGGTTCCAGTCTGATGTGGCCTCCGATTCACCTAGATGGCCTATAAAGAGCTGCCCTACTACTTCATCGCCAAACACTATCGGAATTGGCGACTCGTACCCATCCACCGTTCCGCCATTTACGAAGACTTCCGTGTCGATCGTCTCCGCTGCACCGAGAAGCCTCATTACCAGTGGGCTCGACCGATCATCACTTGGGCGCACAACCAGAAACCCCGAAGTCGCTCCAAGCTCCTCCCTTAGAACTGTTCCGACTTCTTGCGCAAGTGACTCAAAGGATTCCGCTCCCGACGTAGCGATCGACATCCGCCTAACTAGCTCAAGCTCGCTTACTTGGCGACGATATGTACTTAAAAGGGATTCCCGCTGCAAGATACCTGAAAGTTTGTTGCAGATTCCCTCAAATACCCGTAGGTCAC
>JAKAPB010000231.1 GCA_021823045.1 Actinomycetes bacterium
AGGCACGCTCTTTTATTTGAGCGACGAATTCCGCTGTGTATTGGCCAAAAAAGTCATCGATGAAGCCAAGACGTTTTGCTTCTTCGACACCTATGGGCAGCCGATTCTGCATAATCTGGATTGCACTGTCTTCTCCTACCCGAAGGGGCAGCCGATATGTCCAAAACTCAGATCCATAAAGGTTTCCCATGTTCTTGTAGTGTGGATTGAGGATGACCCCGCTGCGTGCCCAAACTTCATCGGCCGCTAGAGCTAGGAATGCGCCGCCGGCGCCGGCATTGCCCTTGAGCGCAGATATGGTAAGCCGGTCGTCTGTCTCGAGTATCGCTTGACACAAATCATCCATCGCCTCGATGTTTAGCAATGACTCATCTGAGGGACTTTCGGATGCTTCGATCAAGTTAAGGTCGAGACCGTTGCTAAAGAAGTCGTCACCCCCCATTAGCACGATTACTCGGGTCGGGCGGCTAAGTGCCTGGTTATAGGCGGACAATAGACGTTTACATGCCCTTGTGCCCATTGCTCCGTTGTAGAAATCGAAGTGTAGGTAACCTACGCTATCGACCTCCTCATAGCGAATATCTCCGGTTTCTTCGCTGAGTTCGTTTAGCTCGGTCGCTTCAGGAAATGCCACAACAGTCGGCAGCTTTATACCAGGCCAAAAATCGGGACGCTTTGCGTGGCCGATCCATACTGCGCCGTCCAATGTCAGCTTGACTACGCCATCTCCTACGCGCCCCAGCAGTTCTCCCGGTGTTCCCGTTGCAGGAAAAGAGCGAGCATCAAACAGGTTGCACGGCTTGCCAAATAAGGAATCGGGTACGCCCGGAAAACTATCCGAGGCCCGAATCTTGCGAAGAACTGTCGAGGTGTTGTCCCGTTCCCAGTCGATTGCGCGATCTTCAGGTTTCATCGCTGGACGAAGACTGCCTCGATGGGTCCACTTATCAAGTGGAATTGGCTTCCAAGTTCCGGAATTGTACTCCGTCACCCGCTCAACTGCACCAAGGACCGCTCGTAGTGCCGCCTCGGTTACCTCGTTGCGATAGAGGCTGGACTTTGTTGTTTCTCGCATTGCAAAGGATTCCGTCGCCCAGATCGGCCCAGCATCCATCTCAGCCTCGGCCTGTAACACGGTTACACCCCAGTCGGCCTCGCCGTCGAGGATAGCCCAATCTATCGCCGAAGGTCCACGATCGCCGACGATTCCGGGATGGACGACGAGCGTGACGTGGTTTCGCCAGATCGATTCCGGGATTGCCCTTCGCAGATAAGGTGCCAAAATCAACTGTGGTCTAAATAGCTCTACCGCTTCGGTAGTCACGGCGTCATTTATGTCAAACTCGACGGAGAGATCGTTTCCTAAGTTCGAAAGTTCTATGAAAATCCGCTGACTGAGACTATTAAAAGTGTGGGTCAAAAGGAGTATGCGCATTTCAGCAGATCCTCGGCAACTGCTCACCGGAGAGCCAATCCACCATCCGCCGTCCGCCAAAACGAGTTCTAATCTGCACAAAACAGTTGGGGTCTTCCACCGCTTGGCCAATGATCGCCGATCGTTCTCCTAATGGGTGGGAGCGCATCGCTGCCAGCAGTAGCTCCGCATCTTCTTTTGCGCAAATAGCGACGAGTTTGCCTTCATTGGCGATATTGAGTGGGTCGAGTCCGAGGAGTTCGCAGGCGGCTTCCACTTCTGGCCTTACCGGTATGCTCGCCTCGTCAAGATGGATGCCTACTGCAGATTGATGGGAGATCTCGTTCACCGTTGCGGCGAGGCCACCCCGCGTTGGGTCACGCATTACCTTTAGTTTTGCTCCCGCTGCGAGCATCGTGGCAACGAGGCCATTTAGGGCGGCAGTGTCGGAGAGGATTGGGGTGTCGAAGGACAGATTCTCCCGCTGACTCATGATCGCAACTCCATGATCGCCGAGGGTGCCAGATAGCAGTATCACGTCTCCCGGGCGAACCCGGTCCCCAGATAGCTCATCGCCATCTGGCAAAAAACCCAGGCCGGTTGTCGTAATAAACACTCCGTCGCCGTTTCCTTGCTCCACGACCTTTGTATCTCCGGCAACTATGGTGACTCCAGCTTCTTTTGCCGCCTTCGCCATTGACTCCACGATCCTGGCTAGGTCCTTCAGTGGGAAGCCTTCCTCGAGTATGAAGCCAGCGGTGAGGTATAGGGGTGTTGCTCCCATGACCGCCACGTCGTTGACCGTGCCGTGCACCGAAAGGCAACCGATATCACCACCGGGGAAGAAGAGCGGGGATACTACGTGACTATCGGTGGATACTATGATCCTGCCCTTGGCCTCGGGTAGCAGGGTACCGTCGTTGGACTGGTCCAAGTAGTCGTTTGCAAAGTGTTTGGAAAATAGATCAGTGATCAACTGCACCATGGCACGTCCTCCGCTGCCATGGCTCATATCTACCCGACCATTTCTCAGATCTAGGGGGCGTATGTAGCCCTTTTTAATCTCGGCGCTCAAAGGGTCACCTCTGCGTCTTTGTACCTTCCATAGCTGTAATGCGCAGCGCAAGCTCCTTCCGAGGAGACCATGCACGACCCCATGGGATCTTCCGGAGTACAAACGGTGCCGAAGAGTTTGCAGTCGGTGGGCTTCTTCAGGCCTCGCAGGATCGCCCCGCATTCGCAAGACTTGTTGTCGGGGACTGGTTTGTACTCTAGGTTGAATCGTCGCTCGGCGTCGAATTTAGCGTAAAGAGCGCGAATCTTGAGCGCCGAATATGGCACTTCGCCCAGCCCTCGCCATTCAAAGGTCCGCCTTAGCTCGAAGACCTCACTCACCAGTTTCTGTGCCTTCAGATTTCCCTCCGGCGTCACCGCTCGAGTGAATTCGTTTTCTACTTCTGCTCGTCCCTCGTTGACCTGACGAACCAGCATTAAGATCGCCTGCATTACGTCGAGGGGTTCAAATCCAGCAATCACCACCGGTTTACGGTACTCCTCGGCGAAGAACTCATAAGGTCGGCTCCCGATGACTGTAGAGACGTGGGCTGGACCGACGAAACCATCCAAGGGTACCGTACCGAGCACTCTAACTTCTGGAGATTCCAAGATATTGATGATCGCCGATGGGGTCAGAACGTGACAACACAGCACGGAGAAGTTCCTCATTCCTTCAGCGTCAGCTTGTCGGATTGCCTCTGCGGTTGGAGGAGTCGTTGTTTCAAAACCGATAGCAAAGAAAACCACCTCCTTGTCGGGGTTATCGCGTGCGATCTTTATCGCATCGGTGACCGAATAGACCATTCGAATGTCCCCACCCCTCGCCTTTGCTCGCATCAGCGATAATCTCCCCGAGGCTGGAACACGAAGCGTGTCGGCGTAGGTGCACAGAATCACGTCTTTTTCTAGGGCGAGCATGATTGCGAGGTCTATCCGCCCGATCGGAAGTACGCATACCGGGCACCCCGGACCGTGGATCATCCTCACGTTGGAAGGTAAGAGGTCCGGCACGCCATAGCGCGAAATTGCGTGGGTATGTCCGCCACAGAACTCCATGAAGTTGTAGCGGCGATCGGGACGAGCCTCAGCAGCGATTGCCCGGGCAAGTCCCTGGGCAAGCTGACCGTCCCGGAACTCATCGACGTATTTCACGATGCAGCCTCTGTGGCGGAAAGGTCGGCTTCAGCCATGACGCAAAGCGTTTTCTCTGCTTCTTGCGGATCCAAACGAGTGAGGGCATAGCCGACGTGGATGATGACGTAGTCACCGACTTCGATCCCCTCTACGAGGGCGAGGGACACTTCTTTTCTTACACCGCCCAAGTCGACAACTGCTTGGTCGTTGTCCGCTATTTCTACGATGCGAGCTGGAATGGCTAAACACATGAGATTTTCCTTTCAAGAACTCTGGTGAACTGCGATCGATTTTTCTACGAACCTCAAGCCAGAACCTTTAGCCGACACAAGCCGAACCCAAGTGCAAACGAGCAGTCCGAAGCGGGTAACTACCCGAGAAAGAGAAATTATGCAGATAATTGGCCGACCGGGTTGCCTCTAGATGTACTCGGAATGAGCTTCGTTCGCTCCAGGTGGTCAGCATTGAAAGCAAGGGTACCATAAAGCGAAGCGGCCTTCGAAATAACATAGTATTCATATGCTGGACGGGTGGGCTAAACCCATCGGAAGGTGGAGATACCGTAGGCAGTTCCCATTCGTGCCCTAGCTTTTAAGGGAGTTGCCGCGGCGGTAACGTGCGATCCCATCTCCTCGGTTGTCGACTGGTTAAATTATCGGTATTTTCCCATGTTGAATCTCGGCTCGCTTGGAGGGGTTAGTAACTGCTGCATGATAGTTGCAGATACGTGCTTTAATATACTGTAGATGGGTACATTACTCGGCATAGGAGAGACAGCAGCGGCGCTTGGAGTGTCCAAGCAGACCTTGCGTAAGT
>JAKAPB010000232.1 GCA_021823045.1 Actinomycetes bacterium
AAACGCTCACTATGATACCCATATTATGGGCGTGTGTGCACAAATATGGTACTTTAAAGGAACAATCGTCTTATGATACTGGGATAATGATGTCTGGAGTGCACGAGACCTCCAACTGATCGAATCGTGTTTTTTAGCAATATGCCTATCAAGCTAGACGTCAAGATTGGATTACGATGCGTGGCGAAATGAAACCACAGGGGGGCAACGCTAACCGTGCTGAGCAGGGTGCGAGTCTCGACGCGGTGGATCTGCATCTTTTGGAGCTTCTGGCGGCCGACGCTCGACTGTCCGCCCGACGCTTGGGACGAGAGGTAGGGATGTCTCCTGGTGCTATCTCTGAGCGCGTCGCCCGTCTTGAACGTGAAGGAGTGATTCGGGGATATCACGCAGACGTGAATCCCAGTGCCTTAGGGTTCGGAATGGAAGTGATCATTGGCCTTCAGACTGAACAGGGACCCTCCCTCGATGAGACGCTGGCACATCTCGAATTGGTCAACGAAATCCAAGGGGTCTATGTAGTCTCCGGTCAGTGGGACCTGGTTTTACACATCAGGGTCAAAGATCAGGATCATCTTCGTGACTTAATCCTAGGTTCTGTGTGGCACGTACCTTCGTTTCGCCACAGCGAGACACTGTTGGTGTTGGAGAGCAGGCAGGGTTCACCGACTTGGTTTGGCGAGCTAGAAAGGACGCTCGCGGACGATTCCGAACCCACACGAGGGTAGAGTCCGAGACGATCGATCGGCGCTCTGAGTACTGACGAATGACCTTTCAGAAGGTATCAGGCAAGATGAGAACGGCCGGAGAAACCCAAGCGGGCATGAACTAGCTGTTCCCTCGGGTGACTTTTATAGATTGCTAACTCCGACGATGCAGACCGGATAGGAACTCTTCGAGGTTAGCGTTTACCTCTGCGGCCTTTTCCTGCTGGAGCCAGTGCCCGGCTCCCTTTATGACCCGTTTGAACCTTAAATCGGTAAATCCCGCTTCGAGCTCCTCTTCTGAGCGCCTTGAGAAACTCCTAACCATGTCGTTTTCGCCGACTAGAAATGCCGCAGGCACGGTAATTTTTTGACGATCAAATGGCCGAGTTAACTCCCAGTTGTTATCTAGATTCCTGTAATAGTTCAGTGGAGGTCGAAACCCCCACTCCCTAAAGGCTCCAACACTTTGCGCTAGGTACTCGTCACTTAACCAGTCGGGCGTCAGCTCTGGAAGCGTGCTTTGGTAGAGGAGCCGGCCATCGGTAGTAAAAGTGACGTTCCAGCCGGGGTCCCCAGCCCCATCAGAGCCGACTCCGTAGAGAAACTTTCTAATCGTCCCCTCTGGGTCCGAGTCAAACTCTGCCTCGGCGAGGCCCTCGCTTTGGAAGTAAACCATGTAGAAAAGCCGATTTTGCGAAGGATCGCCCATTTTAGAGAAGATCGAAACCGGAGGGAGCTTAGGTCTGACTGGCCGATAGGTGACGCTCATCCCGAACACGCCGTCTATGACATCGGGCCTAAAAAGGGCGCTATACCAAGCGACGTTTGCCCCCCAGTCGTGACCCACTATGGTCGCCTTTGGCTCGCCCAGCGCTTCAATTAGGGAGATGATATCCCCCGTCAGATGGAGTATCGAATACTTGGAGACCTCATATGGCTTTGATGATCCACCGTAGCCCCGAAGGTCTGGTGCTACCGCTCGATAACCTAGCGAAGCCAAATGGACGATCTGGCTCTGAAAACAGAAGGCGGTTTGTGGGAATCCGTGACAAAGCACTACTAAAGGCCCTTCACCGGCACTCAAGCAGGAGAGGTCGAGGTCACCTACTCTGACGATGTTCCTCTCTATTTCCACCGTTCCCCCGGTTCAGAACTAGCCACGCCGATAGGCGGTTAACTAACGACTATAGGACAAAGGTGGAGCGTTCGCCATCGTCGCCTCGACCGCTAGGTACGCTTGTTCGGCATCGTTTAGCTGCAAAAGTCATCGAAACTCGGCGGTGTGTCGCCGAGGACGGGCTCAATTCCTGCGGCCCAGTTAGCTCTCATAGATTTATAAAGCTCGACCACTAACTCAAGTCTTCAATTCCTACCGCTTGGCGCCCAGCGTGTTCTACCCTTTCGAGCACCTCGGCAACTAGCTCGACAAAGCGCTTCGTCTTTCTCGTTTCGATCTGGGAACGGGGACGATCCAGGTCGATCTTGATTTCTGCTAGTACCGTTGATGGCCTAGCGGACAGGACGAGCACTCGGTCGCTCAAATAGACTGCCTCTCCGACGTCATGGGTGACCATGAGGGCGGAGAAGTTCGAAGAGTCCCACAGCCTCTGTACTACGTCTTCGAGGTGATTTCTAGTCAAGGCATCGACGGATGCAAAAGGCTCATCCATCATGAGGATTCGGGGATTAGAGACCATTGCTCGAGCTAAAGCCGCACGTTGCTGCATTCCTCCGGAGAGTTCCCATGGGTATCGCGTAGCAAAACCGGCCAAGCCAACTTGGCCTAAGGCCAGTTCTACTCGCTCGGAACGCTCCTGGTTCGAATAGTCACGTGCTCCCATCGCTACGTTTTTGCCAATAGTAAGCCAAGGGAAGAGGCTCTTGTTGTACTCCTGGAAAACGATGGCCAGCCCTTTAGGGACGTCGGTTACAGGCTTTTGATCAAGCATGACCACACCACCCGAAGGTGGACGTAGACCGGAGGCCGCACGGAGGAGGGTTGTTTTTCCACTACCCGATGGTCCGACAATGCTCACAAACTCGTGTTCTTGGAGTTCTAAGCTGACGTCTCGGGTAATTTCGTTTATCGACCCATCGCGACTCTGAATCGATACCTGTAGCTTCTTGATACTAAGAACCGAATCAGACATCTAATGATCCTCCCACCGTGCCTCGCTGCCAGGCCACCAGCCGACGCTCAAACAATAAAAACAGGGTGTCAAAAATCCAACCGAGGCAGCCCAATACGATCACTCCCCCGTAGCTCCCGTCGATATTGAAGGACTGCTGGGCATTGGCGATGAAGTAACCGATTCCCGAGCCTCCGCCGAGCATCTCTGCTACGACCATTACCGCCAGGGAAACACTTAGCGCAACTCGGAGGCCGGCGAATATCTGTGGGGATGCCGCCGGAAGGACAATTTTCAAAAAGAGGCTTCGCCCTCGGAATCCGTAGGTCTTAGCGGTGTCGATCATGGTCGGTTCGATCGTCGACGTCCCGTTGGCGGTATTTATAAGTGTCGGCCAGATCGCCGCTGAGACGATCGTGACCACGACCATGGTGCCGTTGATTCCAAAAATTACGATGGCAATAGGGACTAGGAGGGGAGTGGGTAAGGACCTCATAAAGTCCACTACCGTCGAGGACCAATCTCGCACGACCTCGTAGTGGCCGATCAACATCCCCGCAGCTACGCCGATAACTGCGCTGATGACAAAGCCAAGGGCGGTACGTTCGACCGAAGGAATGATGTCGACGGTGAGGGTCGAACTGGTCACTACGTGCCATGCGGCTACTAATGAGGTGGTGAAGGTTGGAAAGACCGGGGTGTGTAGCCCGAGCGCAAGGAGCTGCCAAAATGCCGCTAGAACCGCCAGCCCGAGCCAGCCGAGCCCGAGTGGGCGATTGTGCCGCTTCGCCGCTGATCTAGCTTGACCCCGATCATCGCCTACCTCCAGCCCCCTGTGTGCGCCACGGAATGATCTGCTCTACAAGTCGGGCGAATCCGGTACTAAGTGCCCAACCGAGTATCCCCCCGACGATGATCCCGGCGAACATAGTCGCCGGCTCATTTCCTTGTTGGGCCGAGAGAATGAACTCGCCTAGCCCACCGGTTCCCCCGACGAGTTCGACCGATACCGTGACGACCAAGGCGAGGCTGATCGCTACTTGAAGCCCGCTCGCAATTATCGGAGAGGCAGACGGCAAGATGACACGATTGAGCAGCCTCAGTTTCTTTAGCCCTAGTACCTTGGCGGTCTCGAGGACAACCTTGTCCACCTGGCGGACGCCAACCCGAGTGTTTATAAACACGGGCCAAAAAGCGGCGAAGGATACTAAGCCGGAGGTCATCTTTGTCCCTAGGCCAGCAATTAAGATGGCGATAGGAATCAAGGCCAGAGAGGGCAAAGGCCGCATCATTCTCACGATGGTCTCTGTTGCAGCGTCCGCAGTCCTCGAACGACCGACCAAGGTACCGACGATGATTCCCCCGACTCCAGCGGCTAACATCCCTAGCGCCCACGCCTCCAAAGTCGAAGCTAAGGCGGAACTGAGGCCTCCAAGATGTGAGGCCATGGCCGCTAGGGTGGCACTCGGAGTTGGCAGGGTTAGTAACTGCTGCA
This sequence comes from Actinomycetes bacterium, assembly GCA_021823045.1. The sequence continues at coordinate 4,332 of JAKAPB010000232.1, forward strand.
TGATAGTTGCAGATACGTGCTATAATATACTGTAGATGGGTACATTACTCGGCATAGGAGAGACAGCAGCGGCGCTTGG
>JAKAPB010000233.1 GCA_021823045.1 Actinomycetes bacterium
GCCGACGAAGACGATCCGGTAATCACTCTCTCTGTTAGCCATTAGAAAACTAAGTGGCTTCTTGGCTCCGGACGATCATCGCCAGATCCAGTGGCCCTTTCTTCGAAAAATTGACGTGCAACAACGCTAGCATCGGGGGGTCTCTTTGCGAATCCGTACTTTGTTAGTCTGAATCTGAGACATCCGCATAACGCATGCAAGCTGTTGGTTGCCCTTTGACAAGCAAAGCGGCACAAAAATCAGATTATGGCGCTACCAACTACTAGTCCCGCATCCGACTCCTCAATCAAAGAGTCAGCAGCGATCTCCGAATCGGGCTCATAAACCACTGCGGCGTCCGACCACAATCTCTCGAGGTCGTAAAAGCTCCTTGCCGTCTCCGAGAAGATATGGATGACGACACCTGCATAGTCGACCAGGACCCAATCGTTTGAACCCAGGCCCTCGAGAAATAACGGTTTGGTTCCGAGTTCAATTCGAATCATTTCGTCGATCTCGTCGATGATTGCCCTGATCTGCCTAGAGTTGCCGACCGAAGTTATCACGAAGTAATCGACCAGACCATGAAGTTTGGAGACGTCAAGTACCTTAGTGTTGATACCCTTCTTAGAGCTTGCAGCGTCAGCAGCAAGCTTGGCCAATGCTATCGGCTCAAAATCAACAGCCCCAGAAGTCGGCTTAACCTCCGCCTTCAAGAAGACCACCTTCGTGGAATTCTTGGTCCTCTTGGTCGAATGAAGCTCCAATTTCCTCTAACTCCTCTCATCTGGAATAACACTCATGGTCGACGTCTGATATCAAAAACTGTGGCTATACCGGTGGCTATACCGGTTGCTATACCGGTTGCTTCACAGCATCTTCATACCCAGCCACTATTGCTAAGGCGGCATGAAAAGGGGCGGCACAGCAGTTCGAGCTTTCGTCCAACAACCCTCGCCGCTAGCAACTAAGCGGTTACTGGTGACACCTGACCTCTCGGGCGGCGGGCTTAGATACCTGCCGACTGGAAGACTCCATTTCCAGATCGAACAATCAATGCTACCAGCTTGCGACGGAAAACAGAGCCTACGCCCGGCAGATCCGCGAGTCGAAGCCAGGGGTTGAAAGACGAGGTCTCCATCTGGGGGAATCTCTATCCTCCAGCGACGGCGGCCTCGAGACGTCACCTCGACGAACCTCCCAAGGGCGAAACCTCTACCAAGATCCACGGCTGCGGAGCCAAATCAGCCACCACAGAAACCCTTAGCCACGAGACATCTCACCCACACCCAAAATATACACCTACGGCTCGTCCAGGTAAAGCTGATTCTCCCTTATATATTCTATTGCCCCCCTTGGCATCAAAAACTCGAGTGGCCTGTCGTCCCTCGCCCGCTGTCGAAGGTCCGTGGAGGATATGTCGAGTGATGGAATCTCCGCCATGATGGCTCGCTCCCATCTACCGAGCTTCTCCGGTCGGGGATGCCCAGGTCTATTGACGACGACGAGTTCCGCTAGCGCCGGTAACTCCTCGGTCCTCTCCCATTCCTGTATCCCAGCTGCGGCGTCCGCTCCGACTACTAAAAAGAATCGATCCGAAGGGAAAACCCGCCGAAGCTCGCTCACTGTATCGATCGTGTAAGAGAGTCCTCCCCTTTCGATTTCGACGTCAGAAGCCTCGAGTCCGTCAATGCCTTCAACTGCCTGTCTAACCAGTTCAAATCTCGTCCGGGCTGGAGTCAGTTCCCGGGTGCCTTCCTTCTGCCAGGGTACGTTGGCCACCACCAAAAGGATCCGATCCAAACCCGCCGCATGCCTAGCATTGACTGCGGCTGCGAGGTGTCCGAAATGTATCGGATCGAAGGTTCCTCCAAAGATCCCAATTCTCGCCACACCTACCGCCCGGAAAGAGCTTCTACGACTGGAGCGAATGCCTCGATCTCTTTTTGATGAATGACCCAGTATGAAAACCCATAGCGCTCTCTCGATGTTTCCAATTGATCTATCAACTGCTCAACACTCCCTACGAGCACTATTGGAAGCCCCGAAACCGCATCGGCATCCACGGAGAAAGCCGCTGCCGCACCCGATATCCACGACTTTCGATCATTCACAACTTCGCATACAAAACTCAAGCATTGGAGTTCAGCACTGCGGCCATAGTAGTCGAGCCTCTCCTTGACGTGGGTCACCTTCTCGTCAAAGCGCTCTGGCGCCGCTTCTGCTAGCAGTTCGACACCCACAGCACCGAAGGAGAGGTTGGGATTCACCCCGACAACGTCGGCATACCTTGCCGCAAGATCAAGAACTTTCTTCCCTCCTCCACCGATTGTCAGCCGCGGGCGGTGTCCCTCTGGAAGCTCAGGATAGATAGTCGACCCATGTACTTTGTAATATTCACCGTCAAAATCAATGCTCTCGCCTAAGAACATTGATCTCATGATCTCCACGGATTCCTTCAGGCGTGCCACTCTAATCCCCGGAGGATCGAGCATCAATCCTGAAGAGTCATAGTCAGTCTTTAACCATCCGGCCCCGATCCCAAGCTCCATTCTCCCACCGCTTAATGCTGCCAAGGTCGCCACTTCTCGCGCTAGCACAACCGGATGTCGGTAGTCGTTCGACGCAACAAGAGTTCCTACGTTGACCTTCTTGGTTGCAGCGGCAGCAAAGGAGAGCGCTGAAATGGGTGAGAGTTGAGAGTCGAAGTGGTCGGGGACCATAATGGACGAGTAGTGCAGGTTCTCGATCCGTTGTGCAATTGACACCCACTCTTTAGCGCTGGATGCTGCAGAAAGCTGGACTCCAAACCGAAAATTAGCCATAAAACAATTTAAGCCGCCGATGGAGGCAGTTAGGGCATAAATACCAGTTGAGATTTACACCCAAGGCACAAACAAGGCCATTCTTCCCACTTCCCACTACTGTTTATTGAAAGAGCTTCCTCCGAAAATCTAATCGAAAGAATCTCTTCTTTATTAGCTTGGGTACGATAGAAAGGCCGTCGAATGGCGTGGACGCCGTGGGACTGGATGGAAAGGCATGCCGAGCAGCAGCCCGATTGGCCAGATCCGGTCGCTCTAGAAACAGTGACCAAAGAGTTGTCAGCCTTCCCGCCGCTGGTCTATCCAAACGAGATCGCCGCCCTCAAAGATGCGTTAGCTCAGGTATCAAAGGGTAAGGCATTCGTATTGCAAGCCGGGGACTGCGCTGAGTCTTTCCACGACCACTCCGCAGCCTCGGTCAGGAGAAGGCTAAAGGTCATATTGCAAATGGCCGTGGTTCTCACCTACTCATCTGGTGTCCCGGTAGTCAAGGTCGGTAGGATCGCCGGACAGTATGCCAAGCCTAGATCTTCACCGATGGAGAAGTACAAAGGCGTCGACTTGCCGTCGTTTCGGGGTCACATAATCCACGATGATGCGTTTGACATTGAAGCCAGGAGACCAGATCCCACACGTCTGCTCGAGGCTTACAATATTTCCGCATCGACGCTGAACCTTCTTAGGTCGCTAACCCGTGGGGGTTTCGCGGACCTGTCGCAGGTCCACAACTGGAATCAGGAGTTTGTAGCTACATCTTCCGAAGGCGAGCGCTATGACACGATAGCTTCGGAGATTACCCGTGCGCTAAAGTTCATGGCGGCCTGTGGCATCGACCTCGCAGATGAAGCGGCGCTAGGTCAGGTTGACTTCTGGACAAGTCACGAGGCGCTCCTTTTACACTATGACTCCGCTCTGACCCATAAAGTTGCCAACACGGATCTCTACTACGACCTATCTGCCCACATGATCTGGATCGGAGAGAGGACTCGTCAGCTAGATTCTGCGCATATCCGCTACGCCACTGGGGTTTCAAACCCGATCGGATGCAAAGTCAGTCCCAAGATCTCGAGCGGTGAGCTGCTTGAGTTGTGTGCCGTCTTAGACCCCAAAAAACAGCCCGGTCGGCTAACCCTCATTTCCAGGATGGGTAGATCACAGATCGAAGAGTCGCTGCCGGACCTAGTGGAGGCTGTCAGAAACGAGGGGTATCCGGTCATCTGGTCATGCGATCCGATGCACGGCAATACCTTCGTGTCGGATACGGGGTACAAAACCCGCAGGTTCGAAGACGTACTCGAAGAGATAAAGCTATTCTTCGAAGTTCATAAGGCGGTAGGTACTTGGGCGGGGGGTGTCCACATCGAGCTCACCGGAGACGACGTCACCGAATGCCTTGGGGGCTCCGAGGAGGTACTGCTAACCGAGCTCGATTCGAACTACAACACCATCTGTGACCCACGTCTAAATGCCCGCCAGAGTTTGGACCTCGCCTACAGAGTGGCAGAACTGCTAATTGGATGACCCAGATGCCTAGGGCAACGTCAAAGTCCTCGGTTCACTTCGCTGACCTGGCGTGCTGAGATGGGATTGGCGCG
>JAKAPB010000234.1 GCA_021823045.1 Actinomycetes bacterium
ACCCGGGTTCGGGTCGCTTCGGCAAGCTTTTGGTATTCCCCTTTCGGGTCGATCACAAAAAAATCCCGCCCCAAGAGGTGCTCCCGATATAGCAGGGTCTTGATCATCGCGCTCTTTCCACGACCGATCTCCCCTACTACCACGACATTGGGGTTGGTCACCAACTGGTCTTCGTAGAGTAGAAATGGGTCGAAGTGAAATACCCCACCGTCGTAATCCTGTCCGATTGGAACGCCGCGATACCTAGTAGGCGAGGTGGAGGGTGGGAAAAAGACCGACACCGATCTCGTAGTCTCTTCGAGCACTAATGACATCAAAGGATACCTCCGGTGAAAAAAGATGAGATAAAAAGGGCTTTTTGCGATCCGTAGGCGACCCTCAAGTCGACACCAATACTTTGGGCCAAGGAGATGGTCTTTTCGACCTCAAGCTTCAAGGAATGGGAACTCTCTGAGTAGACGCAACAGGTAGCGCCGAATCGCAAAAGGGATTCACCCTGCACAAGCTCCTCTTCCTGTCGCCTTCGGGATCTCTCAGCGGCCTGATCGGTTGCGTCGTCGAGATAACCCGATCGCTCCCGCAAGTGCCGTTGGGCGATTAGCTCGGATGACCTCGACCTAATCCGTCGCCTAGCGGTAGCGTCGTCAAAGGGAACGAACTCGACGGTAAAGGTCCTTGTCGGTGGGGTCGGCTTCACGAAGGACCATAAAAACCCTGGAGCAAGGGCGGCACTGGGCCAATCGACAACCTCAAGTACGCAGATCTTGGTCGAATCGATAACGAGGCGATCCCAAAGTTCTCTGATGCGGTAGTCGGTTCCCTGGTCGCAAATAGCTTTTTTCGACTTCGCCCCAAAAGTCCATCGAGCAAGGGACTCCTCGAGTTCGTAGTTCGTCAGCACGCGTAGTTTGTCAAAGGGTTGTCCATCTGTTTGCAGTGCCATGCCTCGACGGATCGACCCCTTGGACGACTTGCGGGGGACGCTGAATGCTAGGTGGCTTAGCACCCGGTAGCTCGTGCGCACAAGGTTCTCCTCCAGTTCTTGCAGTATCGTCGGAAGTTCGATCCCTTCTGGGCTTGCCGTCGATTCGGGAAGGACTTCAACACGCAGTATTGCCCTGGTACCGCGGGGCAGCTTCTTGCATTGATCCATAATCGAACTAGCCCAAATCTGCGACTCGGCGGCAGCCTCTTCGACAACTTTCGACCAAGTGGGACAGTAGTTAGCCCGATAGACCACTGCGTCCCTTGCACCGTTAGTCACCAGCGCAACCGAAAACGGTGTCTTGAAAACCCTGACCATCGGCGAGCGCCCTGAGGAACTCCTATGGCTCGGGGCGTCAAGCTCGGAGCGGTGGCTCTTGCTCGTATCTGAAGCCGGACTAGTCCGGGGATCTATTCCACGACCAGCCGCCTTGGTGCCAACCGACCCCTTGCCCTGGCCCGATCGATCGAAGATTGGGCTCGCTGATAGCGGCTTTAGCCTTAGGGAAATCGCCCTAGTAAGTAACTTTGTTGGAGAGAGTCCGTAAATCTTCACCTTGGCGAACGCTAGCCCAAGCGCAGGCAACACCACGATTGATGCCAGGCCGGCGATCCCACGAAGGAGATAAAAGGAGAAAACGATGCCAGCGAAGACACCTCCGCCTAAGTAGTAGATCTCCCGCCAGTTGAGGCCCAATAGAACCCTGTCGCTATTGGGCCGAGAGAGAAATATCCGCAAAGGGGTAGCCATCATTCTCCCTTGTTCGGCGGTTGGCTCGGTATATTGTTGAAGTCCATTTCCCAGTCCTTGAGATGGTCGGGAGGACCATAGCCAGCCCAACCTCCCAATCTCTCAGCTAGTGGTAGGTCTAGGCTTTCGCCAGCGGCCATTGAGCGACCTCCAACCGCCAGACCACCGACGATCCGTGATGCGGACGCCGCTTTTGCGTATGGTCGCAGTGCGGCTCCCTCAAAGGCCGAGACCGCTTGGACCTCGGCAAAAGTGAAGATCCTAAAGACTACGTAGGGGCTCAAAATAGTAAGGACCAAGATCGCCAGACCTTGGATCAGTTGGGCAAACGAGTGGCTGCTACCACCGAACGAGCCAGCTATCGCTCCAGCACCAAGTGCGAGTGACAGGGCAAAGGCGACCTTGGTGAATATCAAGGCCACGAGCATCTCCCAAGCCCGTCTTGTCCAACCCATGGTTGAAGGACTCAGGATGCCGAGGGCCACCAGTGGAGTCGAACAGACGATGAGGTAGATCAGGGAGGTCCTAAGAATTAGCTCTATCCAAACCACCAGCGCCGCTAAAGACCCCAATACGACGATAAGCGACCCGACCCACAATGGCATAAAGGACAGGTTGGCAATTGCCACCCCGAAAGCGCCATAGGTCAACGAGGCGCCGTGCGCAGAGAGGATCATCGAGCTAGCCCAGTCGCTAACCCGCAGCAACTCGGATGAGATTGGAATAGCCGTCAGAGTAATGATGGCCACGGCGGGCAGTCTGATGCCAACAAGGCGGAGCAGCTGAGATGGACCCTGCAACAAAAGGGCTTGACAGACCGCTACTACCACGAGCGGAAGGGCCAGTGACGCAGCTATCAGTGTCACTACCTTGTACTCAGAGGTAAAGAATCTCGCATTTAGCTCTACCTTCGATGTGGAATTGACCAGCTCGAGCAGGCCCTTGATCTCCCACGCGTACGACTTAGCTAAAGCCTTCTGGATCATCGACCCAAGGAGATCAAACACTTTTGCCACTGCGCTCGTCAGCGAGAATGGAAAGCCAAAGGCCAAAAGATACATCTAGTGGATTCCCTGTCCCGCATGGAAGAAGAAGTTCACGAGAGCTGGTGCCGCTCCTATGACCAAAGCTGCTCCTCCCGAGGCCAGAACGGTCCTTCGGCCACTGTATGACTGCTGATAGTTATTCGAGTGCGCTCCAAGCGCCCACAGCGCAGCACCCACGATCAGGCCGATAAGTGCCAGAATCAAGGCCCAAGCTCCGAGTCCATTAGTGATCTGCTGCAGTAGGGCCCCGCCCGGAAGCGACGTGACGCTCGGCTGGAGTGAAACGTCTAGCAAAATTTGTCCCATCACCGCTTAATCTCCTTCCTGAAAACTAGCTCAGATCTTACTGTATTTCATATCCTTTCATACCTTTTTATTGTCTCTGATTTAATGGGACCTAGTCTCAAGCCCGAATGACAATAGCGAGCTTCACTTCTCATACTCACTTCGTACTGTTCAAATCCGCTTCATCGAGGCCGAATCACAGCCAGATGAAAAGGAGCGAGTACTCTGGAACACAGCGATGGATAACCTGCTCACTTACCTAATTGTGGCTGTTGCGGCGGCGGTTGTCGGCGTGGTTGTCACTCGAGCTGTCTTCAGCTCCCAACAAAAACATTCAGAACAATCCCGGGGCCAAAAGCCACAAAGCCCCAACCAACAAGGTGGCGACTATGGACCGAGAAACGATCAGGTCTCGTCGGACCTCATCCTGCGTTCCCTAGACACGCTGCACCTAGGGGTGGTTATCTGCGACCGAACCGGTGCAGCAATCTTCAGGAACAAGCTCGTTGCCTCGCTCGTGAATGGGAGACATCAGGATGCTCTAGCCGCAAGGGCTCTCGATGACCTATTGAATTCGGCACGGACGGAGAACTTCAAGGAACAGACATTCGAACTCTACGGTCCGCCGAAAAGAACCTACCGAATCATCACCCAACCCCTTGGAGATGAGAGTGAAAGGGTCGGATACCTAGCCACCCTCGAAGACATATCTGACAAGAAGCATCTTGACGAGATCAGAAGAGACTTCGTTGCAAACGTCTCACACGAGCTCAAGACTCCCATCGGGGCCATCGGCCTGCTTGCGGAGACTCTCGAGGCTGAAGAAGAATTCCAAGTCATAAGGAGGCTCTCCGGGAGGATACAACTTGAAGCCTTCAGGCTAGGCAGGATCATCGAAGACCTGATAGATCTGAGCAGAATTGAAGCAGAGGAGATACCAAAAAAAGAGTTACTCTCGGTATACGGCCTAATCGACGAGGCTATGTCTAGGATATTGCCGTCGGCTGAAGTCAGAGGAGTCCTATTAGAGACGAAGGAGTTTGAACAAGACGTCTATGTGGGCGGCGACCGCCGTCAACTCATCTCCGCAATTTATAACCTACTGGACAACGCAGTGAAGTACTCAGACCCTGGGGAGAGGGTCGAAGTCTACGTCGAGTCCGATGATGCATGGGTGGACATCGCGGTTAGAGATGAGGGTATTGGCATACCCTCGAGGGATATCGAGAGGGTATTTGAACGCTTCTATCGAGTCGACCAGACTCGATCGAGGGCAACCGGGGGTACAGGACTCGGTCTCGCAATAGTGAGACACGTAGTCAACAGAGCG
>JAKAPB010000235.1 GCA_021823045.1 Actinomycetes bacterium
GCGAGCTTATAGCCGAACTGCCCGAAACCACAAAACTGGAAAGAAACGATCTATTCAACTCCAAGCCTTGCCTTGCCGCCGCTACAAAGTCTGAAGAAAGATTTGTATGGAAGCCCGCCTTGGCGCAAAGGCAGATCACCTTGTCGTCGATCACCAAACTTGCTAGCTGTAACTTTGAAACCGAAAGCGCAGTAGACCAAAGTATCGACGAAGCGATTGAATCCCAAAGCTCCCTTGGGAAGGAGCTCGCCCGACTCAGATCAAAAAGAAACGGTTCCGACCCTCGATTTATAGCGTACAGGAGTGCATTCTGCTCTCAACTCAACAGGATCGGCGAGCTGATTCCTTTTTCGGAACTATTTGCTATGGGATATACCTTTGTTGACGTCAACCGCAAAAATGACATCTCGATCGACCTAAACCTCCGGAGCGCTTCATCAAATCGACTCATCCTCTCCTCTCGGACCGATATGGCGATAATTCCCGCTGACGGAACATTAGATACACGCCCGGCAGTTATTACATTCGATGGACCAAGACCAGACCTAATCTACTTCGACGCTATCTACTCTCTCTTGTTAGCAGACGTCGCCCCGGCTGGCCTCTTGCGTGTTGACCCAGCTGCTGGCGATATCTCCCTCCAGCTTTATCTAGCCGGTCCGGTCAAGAGGTGGATAGAGGAGTTGGCATTCGCGATAGAGAACTACGCCAAGCTGAGCCGGGCAGCTATAAATCAAACACAATTCAGCGAGCTAACTTCACCGGGATCAAGCTGCAGATACTGTCGACATCTCCCGAAGTGCGCCATTGGTAGAAAGCACCTAGAGGATTCTTTTGAGATCTAACCAGCACCACCGCCGTACCTGGCATGAACGACAGACTCGCCGAGCCTTTAAGAGTCCCGCATTTTCTGTGTCATGCGTTGTCTGCTAAGTCTTCACCTAGATACTCAACGCCCTTGTGTTTCGGGTCCGTCGATCCCTTCTTTTCTGCGTGAGTTAGCGACGATGAGGCGACTGCCCTATTGCGACCCCTACGCTTTGCCGCATAAAGCGCCAAGTCGGCTCGCCTGAGTAAGTCCATAGGCTTCCCGAATCCGTCGGCCTGAGCAACCCCAGCCGAAAAAGTCGTCCTTCCGACGCTAGCCCAAGTTCTTTTTATTCGATCAAGAATTACGCACACCTGCACCTCATCAGCATCTTTGAAGATCATCGCGAACTCGTCCCCACCATAACGACTTGCAAGATCCCCTGAGCGCAGGCTCGATGCCAAGAGGACGGCGAATCTAGAAATCTCCGTATCGCCTTCGTGATGGCCCAAGGTGTCATTAAGCATCTTAAACCCATCGAGATCGACAAATGCTACGCTGTCGGCGTGGTCGATATACTGCATCTGGGCAAGGAAGTGGCGGCGATTCGCCAGACCTGAAAGATGATCGGTAGCCGCTTCGGCCAATAGTCGATCGGTCTTAAGTCTTCTTTGAATTATGATCGCCAGGGCAGCCGCTGCCGATAAGAGTTCCGACTCAATATGGGCAAAGTCTGGCCTCTCAGGCTGAATGACTTTTAACAGAAGCGCGCCTTGCAATTCTTCAGAGCATACCAATGGCACCGACACTAGATAACCAAGCTGGATCGGTTGATCAACGGACTCGTGCCTATCTCCTCGTCTGAACCATTCAGATTCGAAGTCGGAATCAATAAATGAGGTCGGCAGGTCTGAGGTCGTGTAAAAAAATGGCTTTACCACCGGAATTTCCTCGACTTCGATTCCACACTCCTCACCTTTTGCCAGCTTTTCGGCGAAACGAACCAATGCCCTCCCTGCAAGGACTAACGCGGATCCAGATAAGCTGGCACCACGCGGGATTGATCGATAGAACTCGCCTCGTTTCCCTTTCTCAGAATCCCACAGCACCACTATCGCCCCCTCAGCACCAATGATTTCCAGCACTGATGACATAGCAGCGTCCAGCGACTCGAAGGAGTCGTCCAACGTTACAGCTGCCAGGGGATGAACATAGCCAGCGATCAATTTGGTCGATTGGCCTCCACCCCTATTCGAAGCGACAACTTCTGCGATGATTGGTCCGACACACACTGCGATCAAACCGGGTAGAGCTTCGCCCACACTCACTCCGTGGACAATTATCGGAAAGATCCAGGTTAATAAGGCGAAGGGGAAGAGGTAGGCGGCAAATCCCGACCCTTCTACCACACCGGCAAGTACAAAAAGTGCTACAAGCACTGGTGCTAAATAGTGGCTCGATGTGGTCCGAAAGTACTCCATGCCGCCAAAAGCCCCTAGAACAACCTGTCCGAGGAGAGTGGACAAAGGGCGACTCAGCTTGGTCAGCGGGACTGCAAAGGCGATCCCCATCGCCGAACCCAACAGCAAATAGACAACTATGGAAACTGGGGCCGGGCGGTTGGAGACACCAATCGCGTAAACAGCAGAACAAAGTCCGACGACAACTGTCAAAGCAAGAAGGACAAATGCATTTCGATCGCTGCAAATAAGCTTAAACGACGAAGAACCCGCGCCACCGGCGCAGTTCTCCTCACTGCCCTGATCTCCAATCTCCGTCTGACCAGAAACTCCGGAGACCTTGCGTCCGTCGTCTGATGTCACAAATTATCAGCTCACCATATGGATTAACTAGGCACGCATCAATAACATTTTATGATTTTGCCCACCAAAAGTAACGCTCAACCCTACCACAAACCTATCATAGGATGAAACAATTCTTAGCTAGATAATTGAACTCGAGAATTACCCACTTGTAGTAGCATTCGGATCACAAGTTCGACTCAAACTTAGCGATGCTAACTAGCCTCAATAGCAACAAATATTTGCCAATGACTCGCTATAAGAATCAACCTACCAAACCCACCGAGGATCACGAAGTCCCGGGCCAAAGGGGTGAATCCGACATAGCCAAGCTGGGTGTCGCTCCTGGTCGACGCTTCGAATCCCCAGCGACTCGAGACTCTCTATCGGGGCCAATTCGCCCAAGCGGTTATGCCGGTCGCTCAGAAATCAAATGTAGATTAAATGCTCTGATGTCATTCACTCATTTCGGTTCGGTTCGAACTTCAAACAATGGACATTATTCAACGATTGTTCAATTAAACTGTGACGCCGTTTAGGGCATAGTCAGAAACAATTAATTGGGATCCGAAGGGAATCCTTGGACTCGATATCTTTAGTGTGCAGGGGCATCGATGCTGTTCTAAGTTCCAAAAGAGTCCTTGCTCGGCATCTTTCATGCCCCTCATTGCGGCTAAAGAGCTGCCCCTTCAACATAATCGGCAAAGTTAATCCCCAATCGGCCAGTCATTGAGTCGTTATTCGACTTGCCGAGGCGGCGGTGTGAACGGTATCCCTTGGTCGGCATCGGGATCCTCTGGAGTACGGTCTTTCAAGAAAACGAACCCGATCGGAAGGTCACCACCTCGACGCCTACCCGCCCATTCCGCCGGGACTACATCCAGCACCTCGGCTAGCCAATAGGCCGACTTCTCATAGTTGACCCTCCAGCCTTTGAAATGCGCCCAGGCCTCGCCCGCCTCGCGTTCCAAAGGAAAACCCACCTCGGCCAGACGGCGATAGCCATAGAGAAAATCTTCAAATCTGAGGTCCACGGGGTCATTCGGGCTAGGATCCTCATCCACTTCGTTTCCCATATTCTTACTCAAGTGCCGGAAGCAAAGAAAGCCCGACCGAAGAGCGAGTCGGCTCTCAATTGGACAGAGATTCGGAGAGACCGAGTCGTAGAGCGCAGCTGAATCGCAGACCGCCAGCAGCGCCACCACCCACGAAGTTGAGTGTTGGGGGGACCTGAAGCGAGTTAGCACTGGGTAGCTCACATGGCTCTCTTGGACATCCGCGGCCCAACGCTCCCATACTCGATAAAAGGAGGGGAGATCGTCGATCAGCCCCGACAAGTGCGATCTGGCTAGCAATTCCGGCCCCCAAGGCGGTTCTCCCGCCCTGGACGAGAGGAGGGTAACCTCGGTTTCTCGTCGATTGTAGGCGCTATACAGAGTTGGCAGATAAGCAATCTGGATGGTAATTACCACGAGTCCCACGCCGCCAGCTAGAAAATCTACCAGGGTCGCCCAAACCGATGAAGTGGATACAAATCCGAGGGTGAGCATCGAACCGCCCGCCTCCCTGAAAGCTTCGAATGGGGAGCGGACAGACGGAAGGAGAAGCATTGAAAAGGACCCAAGGTAAGACACCACCCAAGTACCCAATATGGCGAGCAGTATCCCTGCGCCTTCATATGCGAGGAGTCGATCGCGCCTCTGATAGTCCTTGATCCACCTGCCAATAACCCTGAAAAAGAAGGTCACCAGCCGGTATGCGATCTTCGACTCTCCGGATATA
>JAKAPB010000236.1 GCA_021823045.1 Actinomycetes bacterium
CCGGATCGGAGTTGATCGTAGCTGCCTCTCCGAGATGGAGAATTGCAATGAGACCGAGCAACTTCGTCGGCTGTTCCAAATCTTGCGTGAACTCGATATCACAATGTTACTGCAGAGCGAGATGTGGTGAGCGCAGACTCGTTTGTCATATGGCTAAAGCGCGGTGCGAAGTAAAGCTCAAGCAGTTGGACCCGTCGATCTAGGTCGTGCTTTTGGTCTGTCGAAGAAACTCCCGCATAAGCGACGGTCTTTCGTGGTGGTTGTCCGATGGGGTGAAACCGAGGAGTCTGGATTTTCGACAAGTTATAGCGACGGTGACCGCCAAGGGTTATTTCGGTCGGCTTCAACCGACCTTCCTCATCCCGCTTACGTAAGGTTTGCTTGGACACCCCAAGTGCCTGTGCCGTTTCTGCTATGCCTAGTGAGTTACCCATCTACCGTAGCTTTTAGTACATATGTTCAATTATCATGTAGCAGTTACTAACCCGTCTCTGTTCCTTCACGATCTTGTTTAACTATGGCCGCTAGCAAAACCCGGATTTCCACCTATCCCGCCAAACAAAAGTCGAAAGCTAACTCCCTGACGCCACAGCTCTGGCACCAGGAAGTTCGGGCAGGTCACTTGTGGTAACTTGAGCGATAGACGATGGCAGAACCGACCAGCGGATACCATTTGAGGACCAACTGGCCGCTTGGGGCTTTACCAAGTGTTTACCTTTTGGTTACCAGATAACTAGCCGAAGGCAACCCTCGCGTCACACAAGACGAAGAAACTGTCGTTCATGGTGTTACTTTGCAGAGGTTCTCGAGCTCCTCACTTAGCGTCGAGCATGCCTCGAATGGAAGGGAAGTCAGTTGTCAGATAAGCCAATGTCGGTCTCAGCGGCACTCGACGAAGCACCGTTGAGCCGCTTTCACACTCGGGCAATCTTCACGGCTGGCATGGGGTTTTTCACCGACGCCTACGACCTTTTCATTATCGGCACCGCGACCACCCTGATCTCCAAAGAGTGGGGCTTGTCCTCGGCACAGGTCGGCTTAGTTAACTCTATTACCCTGTTGTCAGCATTCTTCGGAGCCCTCCTTTTCGGAAGGATCGCCGATATCATCGGGCGCAAGCGCACCTATGGCCTAGAAGCCGCTTTGATGGTATTTGGAGCACTCGCTTCCGCATTTGCTCCATCTTTTATCTGGCTTCTCATCTTCCGCTTTATTCTCGGGATAGGCGTGGGCGGCGACTATCCGATGTCCGCTGTATTGATGACCGAATACTCGAATGTAAAGAGCCGAGGAAAGCTCGTTGGCTTGGTCTTTGCCATGCAGGCCATTGGCACGGTGACCGGCTACATCGTCGCCTTAGCCCTACTGTCGGCTAATGTCCATCCGGACATGGCCTGGCGAATCATGCTAGGTTTTGGAGCAATCCCGGCCGCAGGAGTGATTTATCTCCGCCGCAAGATGCCCGAATCCCCCCGTTACCTCGAACGGGTCGAGGGCAAGTCAGCGGAAGCCGCAGCGGCGATTGAAAAGTATTCAGAAGGTGTCGTTGTTGCTTCGATAGCGCAAGACAAGCAGGCCCGGATCACACTGAAGCAGTTCCTGTCGAATCGCAAATATCTTCTCTACCTCCTCGGTACGGCTGGGTCTTGGTTTGTCTTTGATTATGCGTACTACGGTAATTCGGTCTCTGCGCCGCTAATCGTCAAAAGCGTGCTGGGCAAGTCGGGGGCACACGTGTTGACCGAAGCTATCGCCCTCCAGTTGATAGTATTTTCGGTGTTTGCGGTTCCGGGATACTATCTAGCTGCTAACTACATGGATCGAATAGGGCATAAGCGGCTGCAGCTAATTGGGTTCTTCTTTATGGGCCTTGCCTTCCTTCTCATCGGGGTGGTTCCCCATATCACCACCGAGGTGACGCCATTTTTGCTCCTCTTTGGTATTAGCTACTTCTTTGCCGAATTTGGGCCGAACGAGACTACATTCGTCCTCGCAGGTGAGGTCTTTCCAACGAGTATGCGTTCGACTGGACATGGAATTTCCGCAGGAATCGCCAAGTTTGGTGCCTTCCTCGGTGTCTACCTTTTCCCGATCATCAAGAGCCGCTTTGGTGTCTCTGGGGCGCTGGAATTCTCCTTCGCCATGGCGCTCGTCGGCATTCTTCTCACCCTGTTACTGCCAGAACCGGCAGGAATGAGTCTCGATGAGCTATCGGGAGAAGAGGCCATCGCCTCAGCAGAGGCGATCATTAGATCGGCCGAGGCGAAGGTAGCTCCGTTTTAGCCAATTTTGCTCTCGATCACGCAAGCCTCACGTGGCTCTTTGAAACGGGTCCTAAAGGGGTAACGATGCGACCAGTGGCGAACTTGAGGGTGCTTCGGCGGGTGAGATCTTAGCGTTGTGACTGATATTCAACTCTCCCTTGGCGAGTTACTCTCGCCAAGGTGGCGTCGGAGCCAAGGGCCCAGAGCCGCCTACTAATCCATCGCTCTCAACGTGGAGTTCAATCCGAGGACAATCGAGATGTTCGCCCTAGGTTAGAAGTTGCTGGTGTCAAAAGCAAAGGCGAGATGGATTGTTTCACCCTCACGAGTCGGATGCTTGCCATCCTCGGGGGGTCATCAACGAAAAAGTATCTTTTGGACAGCAACCTTGGCAGATAAAATCTGACCATCTGTTTATTGAAGTTTTAAGCCATAGAAGCAAGGATGCTAATCGCATCAATCCTGATGGACACGAGGAAGAGATTCATCCTAAATCGGGAAATCCCTTTGTTGCCGTCAAAGAACAATCTCTGCAAGGCTACGAATAAGGAGAAACAGGGCCATTCTCCTCCAGGCCATTTTCCTCCAGGGCGTCTCGCCATTTGCGACGATCCGGTTCAATTCTGGCGTGTCTGTAGCGATAGGGGCGTTCGATGGCGGTCGAACTTCCCGAAAGTTACATCCGACATGCAATTTGTCTCGGACCGGCCAATGTGTCAAAGCTTGCCCTCGGCGAAAAGCTGCGCTACTCCACCGGCAGCCTCTCCGATCGGTCGATTCTGGTCGATACGATGCTGGTAATATGAGTTATGTCATTAGTGCCTAGCCGCCGAAGGCCCGACGAAGAGCGTTGATGGACTCGGCAGCGTCGCTGCCTGAGCCGGTGTAACTGATAGACATGCCCATTGTGTCGAGTTCGATAGGTGCAAAGTCGAGAATTCCAATCTGAAGGTGTTTTGCGTACTTTCCCTCGATCCGCTGACCGTAAGAACTCGCTAGGGAGGAGATGCCGCAAATTGGTCAATCTTCAGGGATGAGACGACCCTAGGCTTCACGAGTGATGGCGTCCGGCTCAGGGCCACCACGATGTCCCGTGTCAAGTACATCGATGGCACCCATGTCATCAGGACTCAGTTCGAAGTCGAACACGTCGATGTTCTCGGCGATTCGACTCGACTTGGTGGTAAAGAAATCCTGGAATACTCACCCTATGGATTTCGGCGTTTTCCTTCGCAATATCACCCTTACCGGTGGAGTCGCACCGGCTAGGGCCTACATCGATGAACTGCTCCCTGACGTGCTCGATGGCAAGATTGAACCGGGACTAGTATTCGATCTGACGGTCGCCATCGATGCGGTCTCTGACGGATACCAGGCTATGGCTGACCGGAAGGCGCTCAAGGTAATCGTCCGACCTTGACAGATAACTAATTACGAAGTGGAGAATTCTGATGGAAGTACAAAAGAGGCGAGCAACCACAAAGGGTCCCGCCGACTTGTTCACTGGGGACGTGTATATCGACAGAGTCTCCCGCGGGGAAGAACCGTCTCATCTTAACGTGGGCATCGTGCACTTCACTCCGGGCGCTCGGACCGCGTGGCACTCACATCACGGCGGCCAGACCCTCTACGTCACTGAAGGAGACGGACTCGTACAGTCTCGCGGGGAGCAAATCGTGTCGATCTCGCCGGGTGACGTCATCTACACCCCTGACGCTGAGGAGCACTGGCACGGCGCAGCGCCGGACCACTTCATGACGCACATCTCGATTACCGAAGGCGATCCAACCTGGGGTAGCCACGTCACCGATGACGAGTATGATCAGCACAGATAGGAGAGCGGACAATGACAACCTGGACTGAAGTTCAGCTCCACAGCGTCGGTCACGCCCTGGAGCTGCAGCTCGCCTAGACGCCGGGCGGTTTCAACTATACGCCGCCACTAGACACCGACCAATGGTGCACATCGCCCATGCCGGGCCATATCCGGATCGAAAGCCGGATTTAGAACGCCTATTTGTCCATCCCTGGCCCTGGCCACTTTAATTCCTCGCGCGCGGACACGGTTTTTCCCGGCATTATTGCGAGTTATCGCAATGGTAGGGGCATCACCCCCTTCCCTTTGATC